>CAISKJ010000825.1 GCA_903885885.1 uncultured delta proteobacterium | reverse complement strand
GTCGGGGCGCTCGCGATGAGCGACGGGCGCGCGACGCCGCAGGCCGACTGGAGCTCTCGGGCGAGCTCGGCGCCCGACTGAAAGCGATCGGCGATGTTCGACGCGCAGGCCTTGGCGAACCAGGCGTCGAAGGCGGGCGGCGCCGCGGGGTTGAGCGACGAGGGCACCGGCGGCGGGTTGAGGCACACCTGCTTCACGAGGTCGCCGAGCGAGGTGGCGTTGTAGGGGAGCTTGGCGGTCATCGCGACGAAGGCGCAGGCCGCGAGGCCCCAGAGGTCGGTGTGCTTGTCGGCCACGCCGCTCGCGAGAAGCTGCTCGGGGCTCATGAAGGCCGGCGTGCCCAGGAGGACGCCGCGCGCCGTGGGCCTGCGGAGCGGCGAGGGCGTGAGGCCGGCCTCGAGCTCGATGGGGACGGACGTCTCGAGGAGCACCTTCGCGACGCCGAAATCGACGAGCTTCACGTGCCACGGCGCGTCGCCCTCGGCGGCGTCGTCGTCGGGGATGAGCATGATGTTGTCGGGCTTCACGTTGCGGTGAATCACGCCGACCTTGTGGGCGCGCTCGAGGGCCTGCGCGGCCTGCGAGATCACGGTGGCCACGCCCTGCGGGGTGAGCGCGCCGTCCTTCTCGATCACGTCGGTGAGGCTGCGTCCCTCGAGGTACTCCATCACCAGGTAGGGGAGCCCGCCGGGCGTGACGCCGTAGTCGTACACGTGCACCGCGTAGCGCGACTGGAGCCGCGCCATCACCCGCGCCTCGGTCTCGAAGCGCGACATCGAGTCGGTGTCCTTGGTGTACTCGGGGCGAATGAACTTGATGGCCACGCGCGTGCCGAGGGTCGTGTGCACGCCCTCCCACACGGTGCCCATGCCGCCCGACGCGATGGGGCGCAGCACCTTGTATTTGCCGCCCACGATCTTGTTCGCGAGCGTCGACTGCGAGGGGCTCTCGGGCTCTACCTTGGTGACCTCGTTCTGGAGCTCGAGGCCCTCCGTCGGGCGCGTGGCGGCGATGCCGTACTTCTGCCGCGTGGCGAGGCTGCGCGCCGCCGCCGTGAGACGGTCTTCGAAGTCGGCGAGGTTGATGGGCTTGGCGATGAAGTCGTCGGCGCCGGCCTCGAAGGCCGCGATCACGTCGTTCTTCTGCACCTTGGGGGCGAGCAGGATCACGTAGCGGTACGGGCGGTCGGTCTGCGAGCGGAGGGCGCGGCACACCTCGATGCCGTCCATGCCGGGCATCACCCAGTCGAGCACCACGATCTCGGGAGCGCTCTCGCTCTGCAGGATCTCCCACGCCTCGAGGCCGTCGGCCGCGAGCACGGGCTCGAAGCCCCAGCGTTCGAGGTTCACGGCGAGCAAACGGCGGGTGATCCGGTCATCGTCCGCCGCGAGGATGCGCATCCGGTTGGTCACACCTACCAACAACGGCGCAGGTCGCGCGGGCCTTGAGCGCCCCGGAGAGGAATTGTCGCCGTGCGCGAGAGCTCTGGGGGAAACCCGTAGGGGCTCAGTGCGTGGGCACGTGCGTGGGGCCGCCGCGCTCGCCGAGGTTCTGCGCGTCGTAGTGGACGTACACCCGCGTTCCGGGCGCCGTCGCGGTGGCGTAGGCGCCGTGCTGGCCGGGCGCGAGGTGCGGCTCGCTCCACCCGAAGACCCAGCGCGCGTCGGGGGGCGAGAGGTTCACGCACCCGTGCGAGTGCATCATGCCGAAGCCGTTGTGCCAGAAGGCTCCGTGGAGGGCGAACGACTGTTCGAAGTACATCACCCAGGGCACGTCTTCGATGCTGTAGGGGCCGTCGTTGCTGTTGCCGTCCATCGTGGTGGCCACGTGCTTCGACTGGATGCGAAAGGCGCCCTGAATGGTCTCGTAGTTGTCGGTCTCGCTGCCCCGTCGGCGGAGCCCCGACGACACCACGGTGACGTACACGGGCGTGGTGCCCTGGTACGCCACGAGCGACTGGTGGTCGAGGTTCACGTCGATCCACTTCTCGCCCGGCGCGAGGTCCGCGGGCGGGTCGTGGGCGGTGATCACCCGCACGTTGCGCGAGCGCACGAAGAGCCCGTCGGCGGTGCGGTGGTAGTCGTCGGCGCCGATGCGCACGGGGGGATCGCCGGTGAGCTGAAAGAACGTGAGCCGCGGCGCGCGCCCGGTGGAGCGCATGGCCGTGCCCACCTGCGTGTACGTGGGCGTCACGGCGCTGATCGCGAAGGCCGCGGGCAGGTGCGCCGCCCCTTCGAGGGCCACGCCCTGAAACTGGTTGAGGTTGCGCAGCGTCGACACGGTGCCCGTGCGCACGTAGCCGCCCGTCTGCGTGTGCCAGTAGTTGCCCCCCGACGAGGCGCGCACCTCGCGGTCGAGCGACACATACATTCGCGAGAGCATGCGGCGCAGGAGCGGCGATCCGGGCTCGCCCTCGAGCTCCTCGATGCGCACGCCCGTATCCGCAGGCACGCCCGCGTCGCCCGAGGGCGCGGCCACGGCGAGCGGGCCCGGGGCCACGGCGGCGTCGTCGTCGGCCACCGACGCGTCGCGCGCGGCGGGCTGCGCGGGCACGCGCTCGGCGAAGCGCTCGGGCTCGACGAGGCGCTCGTCGTCGAGCGACGGGAGGTTGCGGTACATCGCCGACGGGCGCGTGGTGATGCCGTAGAGAAACGGCATCGCCGCGCCGAGGTCGGCCTGCGCGGGAAAGCGCCGCGCGCCCAGCGTGGCCGTGAACGCGGCGAGGTAACCTACGCAGACGTAACCTCCGCCCTCGACCTGCCACCAGCCCGCGCCCGAGACGTCGCGGCGCGCGGGGCAGCCGTCGTTGCCGAGGGGGCCGCGCAGGGCCACGACGCGGCCGCCGGCGCGCACGTAGCCGATCCAGCGGGCGTTGCCGTTGGGGGCCTCGACCACGCCCGTGCGGAGCGCGAGCGCGGTGATCGTGGGGCGGTTGTCGACGACGGGCGCGTCGCTCGCGTCGCCCGCGTCGTCGGGCGCGGAGGCGTCGGCGGGCGCGGTGCCATCGGCGGTCGGCGCAGAGGCATCGGGGGCGCTCGCGTCGGGGCCGAGCGGGCTCGCGTCGTCGGGGGGGAGGCCCACCGCGGCGGAGGCGTCGTCGAGGGCGGCGTCGAGGGCGGGCTCCGTCGAGGCCTCGCGGCCGAGGGCCGCGTTGCGAAGCTCGTCGAGGCGCGCGCACGACGACAGCGCCAGGAGCGCGAGACCCGACACGACGAAGGAAGCGTTGCGCATACGTTGGCTCCTGAAGGGCTCCCGCGCAGGCGAGTAGCCCGGCGGGGGTGACGGAATCCAGTTCCGTGCGAAGGCTCTCGTATGCGAAGCACGCGCCGTTGCACAAGGGCACCTCCCCCGTCGCCGCGTGTCGCGCCGGAGAACGCGTGTTAGAAGCGTCGGCACCGCGCGTTCGTTGAACGGCGGACGACGTGATGCAGCGCGGCTTCTTCGACACGCACCGGTGGCCACGGAGCCTCGCCCTCGCGATGGCGGCCTCGCTCGTGCTCCACGGCCTCGTGCTCGTGGCCCAGTTGCGGCTGCCAGATCGGAAGAGCACACG
>CAISKJ010000824.1 GCA_903885885.1 uncultured delta proteobacterium | reverse complement strand
AGGTCGAGGATGAGGTAGTCGAGCTTGCCCCAGGTGACGTCTTTCAAGAACTGCTGCAGGGCGCCCTGGATCATGGGACCGCGCCAGACCACGGCGGTGCGCGGGTCTTCGAGCAGAAACCCGATCGACATGATCTTCATGCCGAAGCGCTCGAGGGGCTCGATGGCCTTGCCGTCGCGCGAGATGGGCCGGCCCATGATGCCCATCATGGTGGGCACGCTGGGGCCGTAGATGTCGGCGTCGAGGAGCCCCACGCGGGCCCCCGACCGGTGCAGCGCGAGGGCGAGGTTGGCGGCCACGGTGCTCTTGCCCACGCCGCCTTTGCCCGACATCACGGGGATGACATTCTTGACCTCGGGGCAGGGGTCGTCGCCCGCCACCTGGCGGGTGCGCACCGACGAGCCCACCTGGAGGTCGAGCTTCTTCACCCCCACCGACTCGGCGGCGGCGCGCACGTCGGCGAGGATCTTCTCGTTGGCGCCCGAGGCGGGCGAGAGCAGGTCGACGGTGATGCGCGCGGCCTCACCCTCGACGGTCACCTCGCGGAGCGCGTTGAGCTCTTTGAGCGACTTGTTGACGACGGGGTCGACGACCTTCGAGACGGCTTCGTGCAGCGCTTCGCGTGTGAGAGACATCGCCGGGCCGTGTAAGGTGCCCTCGCGCATCCGTCAAGGCGCGTGGTGATTGCTTCGCACACACCCTCGCCGGTATAGGGCCTTGCCATGAGCCTGAGCGCCGAGGGAACAGCCCCCGCGCGGCCCGACGCGCGTCGCGTGGCCGCCATCGTGTACGTGGTCGCCGTGGTGGTCTACGCGCTCTTCGCGGGCGACCGGCTGCGCGCGCACTCGCCCGACAACCACTTCGCCTACCTGGCCGACGCCTACCTGCACGGCACCCTCTCGGTGCGCTGCGACGGGGCCGCGGTCACGCCGGGCGAGACGTGCCCCCCGGGCGGCGGCGGCAACGACTGGGCGCGCTACAACGACCGGTGGTTCGTGGCGTTCCCGTCGTTTCCGGCGGTGGTGTACATGCCCTTCGTGGCGGTGCTGGGGCGCAACTTCCGCAACCGCATCGTCGACGTGCTGGTCGCTGGCATCGCGCCCGCGCTGCTCTTTCTGTTTCTCGAAAAGCTCTCGCGCAAAGGCTATTCCGCGCGCTCGTGGCGCGAGAACGGGGCGCTCGCGGCGCTCTTCGCCTTCGGCACCGTCTACTTCTACACGTCGGTGCAGGGCTCGGTGTGGTTCGTGGCGCACGTGGTGGGCTGCGCGCTCGGCGCGGGCTACCTCCTCGCGGCCCTCGACTGCGAGCGCCCCATGCTCGCGGGCGCGCTCCTCGGGCTGATGTTTCACACGCGCACCTCGATGCTCTTCGGCGCGATCTTCTTCGGCATGGAGGCGCTGCGCGTTCACCGCAAGGCGCCCGCGGGCGAGCCTACCGACGACGACGAGGCTTCGCCCCTGACGCGCGCGTACCGCTACCTCCGCGGCACCGACTGGGGCCCCGCGCTGCGCACCGTGGCGCGCTTCTCGGTGCCCGTGATCGCCTTCATCGTGCTGTACATGGTGCTCAACAAGCGCCGCTTCGACGCGTGGACGGACCCGGGATACCGCTTCCTGCAGATTCGCTGGCAGGCGCGCATCAACCGCTGGGGCCTCTTCAACTACCACTACCTCTCGCGCAACCTCGCCGTGGCGCTCGCCCTGCTCCCGTGGGCGACGCGTGTGGCACCCTTCGTCCAGATCTCGCGGCACGGCCTCGCGCTGTGGTTCACGTCGCCGCACTACCTCGAGCTCGTGCGCCCGGTGCGGCGCCACGCGCTGGCGTGGTCCTTCGGCGTCACCGCGGCGGTGATCGCCTCCATCGACCTGCTCTATCAGAACTCGGGCTGGGTGCAGTTCGGCTACCGCTTCAGCAACGACTACGCGCTCTTTCTCGTCGCGCTGGTCGCGCTCACGGGGCGCAAGGTGGGGCGCACCTGGATCGCGATCCTCCTGCTTGCCATCGCCGTGAACGCCTTCGGGGCCGCCACGTTTGATCGCAGCGCCAACATCTACCTGGGCGACAACGACTCGCAGGGCATGTTTCAGCCCGATTGATCATCTGGGTGCGCGGCACTACCCACGCACCGCGCGCAGAGGGTATAGGTTCGAACACCGATGCTTTCGGTGCTCCTCGATGTTCGACGCGCGCGGCAGCGGCGGCTGACCCTGGTCGGCCTCTCGGCCTGCGCGCTGGCGCTTCCCTTCGTGGCGTGGCTCGCGCCGCGCCTCGCGCCCGTGCTCGCGCCGCCCGAGGTGCTCCCCGTGGCGCTCGGCGCCGTGGCGCTGGTGGCATCGACGGCGGCCACCGCGTGGGCCGGCCGCGAGGCGCACTGGACGCTCGCCGACGACCTCGCGTGGTCGTTCTGCCTCGTGGCCTTCGCCGTGCTCGGCGGCCTCGGCGCGGCGCCCGTCACCCTGGCGATGCTGGTGTACGGCACCGCGTCGATTCTGCTCGCCGTGCGGGTGCCGCCCACGCGCCTCGTGCTCGTGGCGGCGCTGTCGGCGCCCCTCGTTCCGCTCGCGCGCCTCGCGTCGGGCGCGCCGTTGCTCGTCACGCAGGCGGCCATTCTGGTGAGCACGCTGGTGCTCCTCGCGCACGTGATGTTGGCGCGCGCCACGCACGCCCTCGCGTACGTGCTCGCCGAGCGTGAGGCGCTGCTCGCCGAGCGCCGCGCGCTCACCCGGTCGCGCGAGCCCGCCCGCGAACGCCCGAGCATCGTCGAGGCTCCCGCGGCCACCGCCTCGGGCCGCGCCGCGCGCTTGCGCCTCGGCGCCGCCCTCGAGGCGCGCCTCGAAGAGCCCGCCGCGCTCGCCGCCCCCGACGACCTCGGGTGGGACGCGCTCACCGACCGCGTGCGCAACGCCGTCACCACGCTGTGCGAGCCCGCGGGCGTGCTCGCGAGCGTTCACGCCGAGGTGCAGGGCCTCGCGCCGCCCAACAGCCGCATGCGCCAGAACGTGCT
>CAISKJ010000823.1 GCA_903885885.1 uncultured delta proteobacterium | reverse complement strand
TAGTCGCCGACGAGCTGCGCGGCCCCCGCGCTCGCGCCGTAGCCCCCCGTGAGCGAGCAGCCGCGCGTGGCGCCGCGCGAGGCCGCGATGGTCGCGTCGAACGCGCGGAAGGGGTGCACCGTGGGCCAGAACCCGCCGAAGCCCAGAACGTTGAGCGGGTTGTCGCTCGGAGCGGGCACGGTCACGAAGCCCGTCGGGGCGGCGCCGGGCACCGCCCGCACGCCGGCGTGGCTGGCGATCGCGTAGCGCTGCACGCGGTCGCGCAGGAGCGCCATCGCGGCCTCGCCGGTGGCGCCCGCGGGGTTCACGAGCGAGGCGTGCGCGAGCGAGGTGCCCGCCGTCGACTCGAAGGCGAGCATGTTCATCGCGAGCTTGGAGTACTCGTACGACTCGACCGCGGAGGCGTAGCCCGCGAGGTCACGCTCGGGGGCGCCGCCCTCGCGCGTGGGGTCGGCGTAGCGATCGGTCGGGAGCATGAAGCGGTCGTAGCCCGCGAGGCTGCGCCCCATCGCCTCGGCGAGGGGCTCCCCCGACTGTTGCATCTCGAAGGCCGCCATCATGAGGTCCATCGAGGTGACGCGGCTGTCGCGGTCGCCGTCGGACTGGACCACGAGCGCGGGGCGCGGCCCCGCGGGCACGTCCATGGTGGGCGCGTCCATCGTGGCCGCCTCGCCGAGGTCGTCGCTGGCGTCGCGCACGCCGCCGTCGCTCACGTCCTGCGAGGCGTCGGGGGACGCCGGGGGCGCAGCCGTGCAGCCCGCGTTCGCGAGCATCCACACACACGCCGCGAGCGCGGCGCTTGTCGCGAGAGAGGTGGTGTGCATCGCCGCCAACACTAGGGCACCGCGCGACGCGCGTGAAGGCCGCGCCGCCGACGCTGCGACGGCGCACGCGCGCACTCCGCACGGAAAATCAAGGGGGTTTCTCACGCCCCAGACTGGAGCTCCGTCGGCCTGTGCGCGACACACACGCGGCACACCGCGGTGCGCGCCTCGACGCGCGCGGCCTCGCGCCAAAACCCTTGAAATCAAGCGCATATTGGAGTTTCGAGGGCGCGCGCGGGGCGCCTCGCGGGCCGCCGAGGGCGTGTCTCGATTCGCGCGTTGCGGCTAAAAAGAAGGCCGATGCGTGCAGAAACTCTCGCGTTGCCCAATGGCGTGTGTATCGTTGGCGCCGGAAGACGATCCAATGGGGGATCGGTCCTAAACGATCAGCAAGGTGTAACGAGTCATGGCGAAGGCAAAGGCTGCGGCCAAGAAGTCTGGCAAGGGTTCCGCGAAGAAGCTGACGAAGTCGGCCCTCATCACCGCGATCGCCGAGCACCTCAACAACGAGGTCTCGAAGACGCAGGTGAAGGGCGTGCTCGAGGCGCTCGTCGACATCGGCGGCAAGGAGCTTCGCAAGGCCGAGGTCTTCGTGCTTCCGGGCTTCGCGAAGTTCGTGGTGGCCAAGAAGGCGGGTCGCCCCGCCGGCCCCCGCAAGAACCCCTTCACGGGCGAGACGACCATGCACGAGGCGAAGCCCCCGAGCAAGACCGTGCGCGCCCGTCCGATCAAGGCCCTCAAAGACGTGGTCGCCTGATCGAAGACGCCTCTGCGTCTCGCTGACACCCGGTGATCTGAACGCCCCTCGCGGCGCTTTGGGTCTCCGGGTGTCGGTCTTTCGAAGGTCGCGTGGTGGTAGAACTCCGCCCACGACACCGATGAATCACACCCGTCGCACCCTCCTCCTCGGTTGCCTTGTGGTCACCTCGTGCGGGCTCTTCAAGCCACCGCCGCCGGTGATCACCCCGCGCTCGGCCTCGGTCACCCGCGCCACCACGGCGGGCCTCGGGCTGCGCGTGGAGCTCACGGCGCGCAACGTGGCCCGCGTCGACGTGACGGTTCAATCCATCGACGTGCGCCTCACGCTGGCCGGTCGCGACCTGGGGCTCACCCACATGGCTACCGCCACGCAGCTGCCGCGAAACACCGACGTTCCCATCGCACTCGACGTGACGGCATCGTGGCAAGACCTGCCGGGCATTCTCCTCGCCACTGCCTTCAACGAGAACGTGCCCTATCACCTCGACGGCACGGCGCGCGTGGGCGGCGAGCGCCTCAACGTCGACGTGCCCTTCCAGATGGACAGCACCCTGCCCCGCTCGATCTTGACGGGCGCGGCGACCAGCGAGCTCCCGTCGATCCCCGGCCTGCGGTAGTTACACCGAGTCGCGGCGCTTGAGCATCGTGGCGACGCCGCCGAGAAACACCACCGTCATCGCCACCAGGATGCCGTTGGCGACGGCGGGGTTGTCCCACGAGGCGAAGCCCCAGCCGCCGGTGCCTTTGGTGGTGCGCGCGATCTCTTCGACGGCGCAGTTGAAGTAGTGCGCACCGTTGGCGGCCTGCAGTACGCCGTCGCCGCTGGGCGCACAGGTGGGGATGCGCCACGCGGTCGCGACCGTGTCGCGCTCGGCGCCCATCACGCCCTCGAACGACCAGCGCGAGGGCATGAGGGCCATGAGGTACTTGAGCCAGCCCTTGTTGGTCATGGGCACGAGGAGGCCGCCCAGCACCACCTGCGGGATGAGCGCGATGGGCGTGAGCGCCATGGCGGCCTCGGAGCTCGTCACCGCGGCGGAGATGAGCAGCCCGAGCGCAACCGCGCACATCGACGACAGCACCATCGTGCCGAGCATCGGGAAGAACGCGTCGAAGGTGCCGTTACCGAGCTTCAGCACGCTGTACACGATGCCCAGGAGCACAGTGCACTGCACCACGCACAGGGCCGAGAGAAGAATGAACTTCGAGGCCATGTAGTTGAAGATCGACAGGTTGACCATGCGCTCGCGGCGGTAGATGGCGATCTCGGAGACCACCTCGCGCGCGGCGTTGGAGACCCCAAACCAGAGCGAGCCAACGGTGAGGAAGAAGATCGCGCCCTTGTAGTCGTTGACGCTCATGAACCGCTCGGGAGCCTGCCTCGCGCACGACTCAGCGAGTTGCGGCGCATGGCTCACGACTTGTGATTCCATGATCTGAAGGATGTTGCGGCACCAGAGGTTCGGCGTCTGCATCCCCGTTTCCGCAGGATCTTTGTAGAACACCGCGGCGAGCAGGCCGCCGATGATGGGGGCCTGCGACAGCATGATGATCATGCCCGCCACGTCGCGCTTCTTCACGATGGAGTAGCGCGTGAGAAGAAGCCCAAACTGACGGATGAGCGGCACCGCGGAGCGCGACGGGGGCCGCTGCGCTCCGGGCTTGCCGGGCTCGCGCTCGCCCGAGTACATCTTCACGTAGGTGGGGTTGTCGGGGCGGAAGAACTCCTTGCGCCACTCCTGCGCCGCGCCGAGCCGCGCCTCGCCCTTGGAGGGGAAGCGGTTCGACTTCACCATGTCTTCTTCGCGCACCTTGAGCTGGTCGAACATGTCGCGCGGGTTGTCGATGGTGCCGGCCTTGCCGCGGCCCGTCATCTCCATGTAGCGCGAGAAGAAGTCGTAGCTCTCCTTGCCCGAGGGGCCGTAGTACACGGGCTCGCCGCCGAACCCCATGATGAACGCGAGGTTGAACTTCTCGTACTCTTCGCGGGCAGGCTGGTGAATCGTGACGATGATCGTCTTGCCGTACTTCTTCGCGAGGTTCGACAGGAGGTCGATGAGCGACACGGTGTCGTCGGCCGCGAGGCCCGAGGTGGGCTCGTCGAGGAACATGAGCGCGGGGTCGGTCACCAGCTCGAGCGCGATGTTGACGCGCTTGCGCTGACCGCCCGAGAGCACCTTCTTCTCGGGCTTGCCGATCTGGAGGTTCTTCACCTGCTCGAGGCCGAGGTCTTTGATCGTCTGCTCGACGCGCTTCTCGATCTCTTCGGAGCTGTAGTCCGACGGCAGGCGGAAGCGCGCGGAGTACGTGATCGCCTCCTTCACCGTGAGCTCGGGGTGCACGATGTCGTCTTGCGGCACGTACCCGATGCTGCCGCGGAGGGCGTCGTAGATGGCGTAGAGGTTCTCGCCGTTGACCCGCACCTCGCCCGACGTGGGGCGCAGGTAGCCGTTGAGCACCGTGAGCAGCGTGGTCTTGCCCGCGCCCGACGGGCCCATGAGCGCGATGAGGTCGCCGGGCTTCGACTTGAAGGTGACGTGGTTGAGAAGGATCTTGTCCTTCGCCTTGTTCTCGCGGTCGGGCACCTTGAGAAAGATGTCGAGGGCCTCGATCTCGACGAGGTTGGCGCTCTCGAACTGCTGCCCGCCGCCCTGCTGCTCGGCGTACGCGGTGATCGAGTTGCCGACAAGGTCGACGATCATCGCGTAGGGGCCGACGAAGATCCGGGTCTTGGGCGGCACCGTCATGGGCTGGCCGGGCGCGAGGCGCTGGCCGTTGACGTACGTGCCGTTGGTGCTCCCGAGGTCGCCCACGAGGAGGTTGCCGTCGGGCGACTTCATCACCGACGTGTGGCGCCCCGACACCTGCGGATAGGGCATCACGATGTCGCAGGTGGGGAGGCGGCCGATCATCGCGATGGCCTTGCCGCCCGCCTGCGCCGACAGGTCAAAAGACCCGAACATGGTGCGAGAGGGCGCGCCCTGCTGCGCCTGCTGGGGGTGCCCCTGCATCGACGGGTGCGACGGGAGGTTCTGCGGCACCAGGCTCGGGCCACCCTGGAGCGAGGGGCCGCCCTGGTACGACCCTGCGCCGCCGAAGGCGGGGTTGGAGCCCATGGAGGGCGCGAGGGGCGCGGGGCCGCCCTGCGGGGCGCCCTGGGCCGTCGCGTAGCCCGGCGGAGGCATGTTCATGGGCGCGCCGGGGGCCGCGCCGGCCATCTCGAGGATCACCTGCGAGGGAATCCACACGGCGCCGAGCGAGTAGCCCGCCTGCGCGTCCATCATCACGGGCTGGTTGGGGGGCAGCCGCTGCGTGTTGCGATCGAAGGTGCCGCTCTTGGAGCCGAGGTCGGTCACCATGCGGGTGTTCGTGTCGACCTGCACGTGGATCCCCGACACGGTGGGGTGCGACACGACCAGGTGCGCGCGCGAAGGGTCGCGGCCGATGACCACCACGCCGCGCTGCTGCTGCTGCAGGGCCGAGCGATCGAGGAAGAGCTTGGCCACCTCGGGGTGCGTGAGCGGCACGCGCGCGTCGCCCACCATCACGTTGGCGTGAAAGCCCGCGAGCTGCACCGTTTCGCCGGGCGCGAGGGGCCGACCGTCGACGATGGTGCGCCCCGCCCCCGCGTCTTGCAGCCAGAGCCCGTCGCGCCAGGTGAGCACCGCGTGGCGGGGCGCGACCCCGTTGCCCGCGATGGGGAGCTCACACTGCGGGGAAGAACCGATGTTGATCTGGGTACGGGCCGGCATGGCCGCGGAGTGTATCGAAACACCGCTTGCTTGGAAGCGCGATGATCACCCGCGCAGCGCCTCGCGCGCGCCCTTCGCCCGCGCGACGGCCTCGGCCGGGGTGGCCCCCGCGGCGGTGAGGTGGCCCATCTTGCGACCGGGGCGCGCGTCGCGCTTGCCGTAGAGGTGGAGCGAGACGCCGGGCAGCGCGAGCGCGCGTTCGAAGGGGGGCGCACCGCCCTGCCAGAGGTCGCCGAGGAGGTTCACGATGGCCGCGGGGCGCAAGAGCTCCGTCGCGCCGAGGGGGAGGTCGCACACCGCGCGCACGTGCTGCTCGAACTGGCTCGTGGCGCAGGCCGCGGTGGTGGCGTGAAAGCTGTTGTGGGGCCGCGGCGCGAGCTCGTTCACGTAGAGGTCGCCGCCGCGCGTGACGAACATCTCGACGGCCACGATGCCCTCGAGGCCCATCGACGCGACGAGGTCGCGCGCCGTCTCCGCTGCGCGCGCGAGGAGCGCGGGGGGCGCGTCGGCGGGGAGCACGGACCAGTCGAGCACCCTGTTCTCGTGGTGGTTGAGCGCGGGCGGGTACACCGCCGTCGCGCCCGAGGGCGACCGCGCGACCATCACCGAGAGCTCCGCGGCGAGGTCGAGCGCGCGCTCGGCCACGCAGGCGCCGCCGCCGAGCGCGGCCCACGCGGCGCGCGCGTCGGAGGCGTCGCGCGCGCGAAACTGCCCGCGGCCGTCGTAGCC
>CAISKJ010000822.1 GCA_903885885.1 uncultured delta proteobacterium | reverse complement strand
GCCGAGCGCCACGCGCGCGCCTCGGCGGCCTCGTCGGGCGCCGTGTGGTGATCGGCGATCGCCGAGGCCCAGCGCGCCGCGAAGCTCATCGCCCCCGCGGCGGCCCACAGCAACGCCGCAGACTCCATCGCCCACAGCGACTCGCCCGTGGCCTCGACGAGCTGCTCGGCCGTGACCGCAGCGGCCCGGTGGTCGCGCAGGTCGTGGCGCTCGGCGTAGAATCGTTCGAGCAGGAGCGCCGTGCGCTCGTCGGCGTCGATGGCGTGCGGGAGGAGCGCGTCAATGGCCGCGGCCCGCGCCCGCACCGCCTCGACGAAGCCCGAGGCGTCGTCGCGCGAGGCGCTCGCCCCACCGAGCTGACCCAGCAGCGCCACGAGCGCGCGGCGAGAAAGAATGTCGGCCGCGTCGTCTTCGCAGGCCATGCGAAAGCGCTGCGCCGCGCCCTCGACGTCGTGGCGGAGCGCGAGCGCGTAGGCCGCCGCCGCGTGACGGAGACCCGCCCGCTGCGCGCCGGGCTCGGCGGCCTCGGCGAGGCGGTCGAACTCCTGAACGATCTGCAGGCCCTCGCCCGAGGCCACGAGCTGCTCGACGAGCGCGCCGCGCACGGCCGCGCGGGTGGTGTCGAGCGCGAGCGCGGCCTGGAGCGCCGCCGTGGCGCCCGAGATGTCGCCGTGGAGCGCGGCGTTCTCGGCCACGCGAAACTGCAGCGAGGCGCGCAGCGACGCGTCGCCGTACTCGCGCGCGAGGAGCCACTGCGCGTGCTGGCTCGCCGCGCTGATGTCGCCCGACTGGTCGGCGAGGAGCATCGCGAGGAAGCGGTACCGCGCGTCGTCGGGCTCGGCGTCGATGGCGCGCTGCATCGAGGCGCGCGCGCCCTCGGGGTCGCGCATCGCGGTGAGCCGCACCCACGCAGCACGCACGCGCAGGTCGGCCGCGCACGCGCGGGCCTCGTCTTGCGAGCGCAGGCGCGTGATCGAGAAGGCCCCTGAGGCACCCGCCTCGCGGTCGCCGCGACCGATCTGGTCGGCGAGGTGCGCACGCCCCTCGAGGGCGTCGACGAGGTCGCCGTGGCGGTCGTGAAGCTCGCCGAGGCGCTCGAGCGCCACGAGGGCGCGCCATCGGCCCTGCGAGAGGCCCGCGGCCTCACGGATGCATCGCGAGGCCTCGTCGAGGTTCGCCGGCGCGCCGCCGCGCGCGTGCTCGGCCGCGAGGTCGAGGAGCAGGAGCGAGCGCCACTCGTCGTCGCGCGTGAGCTCGGCGAGGCGCGTGAGCGCGCGCACGCGGTCGGCGCCGTCGTCGCCGCGCAGCGAGGCGCGGTAGAGGTCGAGCCAGGCGACGCGGTACTCGGGGTCGGCGCCGACGGCCGACTCGTACAGCGCGCGCGCGGCAGCGGGATCGCCGAGGCGGTCTTCGAGGAGCTCTGCCCGTACGGTGAGCGACTCGGCGCGCTCGCGCGGCGACTGCGCGGCCTTCACCAGGGCGTCGTAGAGCTTCGAGATGTTGGCCGCGCTGCGGCGCCGCGCATACAGTCGAATGAGCGCGTCGAGGGGCGGGCGAAACGCGGGCCGCGCGTTGAAGGCCGCGAGGTAGGCGCGCGCCGCCACGGGCTCGTCGCCGCGCACCCTCTCCTCGTACTCGGCCTGCTCGTGCTGGAGCAGCGCCTTTACGTCGCGCGCCTCGACGGCGGCGACCTCGAAGGCGAGCAGGCGCTGTGACGCTTGAAGGTTGGCGACGAGCTCGTCGGGGAGGGCGAAGGCCGTCTTCGGGGCTGCGGCCTGCGCCTCGGAGGCGCCGGGCTGCTGTGCGGTCGGAGTGCGGTTCATGCGAGTCGGCTCATCGCGGGTTGAAAGCGAAGTCTAGACGAAGCCGACGCTCGCTTACCACCGCAGAGTGCACCCGCGCGTCCGCGGTGACCGCTCAGCCCTTGATGCGAATCGCCACGAAGAGCTTGCCCACGTTCTTGAGCACGTTGGGCACGCGCTTGATGAGATTGATCGACGGCGGGCGCTTCTCGAGAATTCGCACGGGGATCTCGCGGATGCGCACGCCCGAGCGCTCGGCGCGAATGACCATCTCGCTCGCGAAGACGTCCTTGTCGACGAGGCAGGCGCGCACCACGTCGAGCATCGCCACGCGGCGAAACGACTTGAGGCCGTGCGTGTCGCTGCCCTTGAAGCCCAGCGTCGCGCGCAACAGGCCGTTGAAGAGCATCGTGGCGGCGTGGCGGTAGGCGCCGCGCTCGTCGGAGGCCCCCGCGAGCGTCTTCGAACCGATGACCAGGTCGGACTCGTTGTGCTCGAGGATCTCGAGCGAGCGACGGTAGAAATCCATGAGGCAGAGGTCGATCTCGTCGCACATCACGAACTCGCCCCGCGCGCGCAGAATGCCCTCTTTCAAGGCCTTGCCGTAGTTGGGCTCGCCGCTCGAGAACGAGTTCACCTCGGGGTACTTCTCCGCGAGGCTCGCGGCCAGCGCCACGGTGCCGTCGCGCGAGCCGTTCTCCGCGAGGATGATCTCGAAGGGCCACCCGAACTCGACGAGCTG
>CAISKJ010000821.1 GCA_903885885.1 uncultured delta proteobacterium | reverse complement strand
GTGGGCTCGCACGACGGGATGCTCTACGTCGCTTCGAACGCCGGCGCGCTGCGCTGGCGGCTCAACACCGGCGACCGGATCTACACCACGCCCGCCGTCGGCGACGACGGCACGCTCTACCTCGGCACCGACGCCGACCGCTTTCTCTCGGTGAACGCCCGCGGGAGGCTCAACGTCGCGCTCGCCACCGACGACGACGCCGACACCTCGCCCGCCGTGGCCGCCGACCGCACGGTGCGCTTCGCCGCGGGCCGCACGCTCTGGTCCGTCGACCCCGACCTCACGGTGCGCTGGCGCTTCGACGCGCGCGGCAAGATCTTCTCGAGCCCCGCCCTCAGCGAAGAGGGCGTCGCGTACTTCGGCTCGCAAGACAACAGCGTGTATGCGGTCGACGCCGCGGGGCACCTCGCGTGGCGGTTCGTTGCGGGCGACGACGTCGACGCGCCGCCCATGCTCGACGGCGACGGCAACGTGTACGTGGGCAGCGACGACGGCAACGTGTACGCGATCGCGCCCGACGGCGCCGAGCGATGGCGCCACCCCGTCGGCGGCTTCGTGCGCGCGGGGGCGGCCCTCGGCCTCGACGGCTCGGTGCTCGTGGCCACCTACGGCCCGCGCGCGCGCCTCCTCTCCCTCGACCGCGCGACGGGGCGCGAGCTCTGGACCTACGCGGTCAACGGCCCGCCCACGCGCGAGTACGGCATCGCGAGCGCGCCCCTCGTCGACGCCGACGGAAGGGTCGCCTTCGGCGCACCCGACGACGCACTGCACCTCGTCGATCGCGACGGTACGCACCCGCTGCGCGTCGCGCTGCCCGCCGACGTCGACAGCGCGCCGGTGCTGCTCGAAGACCGCCTCGTGGCGGTGGGCTGCGACGACGGCACGCTGTACCTCCTCGGCGAGTAGGCGCGCAGACGGCGTAGGGGTGCACGAAAGCCCGTTCCCGCAGCGGGCGCATCGCACTACGATGCCGACCATGGCACGACCGATTCAGACCCGAGGGAGCGCGCCGCAGATTCTCGCGATGGTGCTCGCGGGCGGCGAGGGCAAGCGCCTCTCGCCCCTCACGATGGACCGCGCGAAGCCCGCGGTCCCCTTCGGCGGGCGCTATCGCATCATCGACGTGGTGCTCTCCAACCTCGCCAACTCGGGGCTCACGAAGATCAAGGTGCTCACCCAGTACAAGAGCGCCTCCCTCGAGGAGCACATCGCGCGGGCGTGGCGCCTGTCGCCCATTCTCGACAACTACATCGAGACCATTCCCGCGCAGCAGCGCACGGGGCTGTCGTGGTTCAAGGGCAGCGCCGACGCCGTGTGGCAGTGCTTCAACGTGGTGCGCGACGCGTCGCCCGACTACGTGGTGATCTTCGGCGGCGATCACATCTACAAGATGGACGTTCGTCTCATGCTCGACCGGCACTTCGAAACCGACGCCGACCTCACGGTGGCGGCGATCCCCGTGCCCAAGGCCGAGGCGACGCAGTTCGGCGTGCTCCAGGTCGACGCCGACGGGCGCGTGCTGAGCTTCGTCGAGAAGCCCAAGGATCCGCCCGAGATCCCGGGCCGCCCGGGCTGGTCGCTCGCCTCCATGGGCAACTACATCTTCGGCGCGAAGGCCCTCGAAGACGAGCTCGTGCGCGACCAGGCCAACGACGACAGCGCCCACGATTTCGGCAAGAGCATCTTGCCCTCGATGGTCGAGTCGGGGCGCCGCGTGTTCATCTTCGACTACGGCACCAACGTGATCCCCGGCGAGGGGCCCATCACGTACTGGCGCGACATCGGCACCATCAAGAGCTACTTCGACGCCCACATGGATCTCGTCGAGATCAAGCCCGAGTTCAACCTCTACAACCGCCTGTGGCCCATTCGCACGGGCATGAGCTTCGACCCGCCGGCGAAGTTTGTCTTCAGCGACCAGAGCAACGCGCGCGTCGGCATCGCAACCGACTCCCTCGTGAGCGACGGGTGCATCATCTCGGGCGGGCAGATCCACCGCTCGGTGCTCTCGGCCGGCGTGCGGGTCAACTCCTTCGCCCACGTCGAGCAGTGCATTCTGCTCGAGGGCGTGCGGGTGGGCCGCTACGCGCGCCTGCGCAAGGTCATCATCGACAAAGACGTCGAGATCCCCCAGGGCATGCAGATCGGCTTCGACCTCGACGAAGACCGCAAGCGCTTCACCGTGTCCGAAGACGGCATGGTGGTGATTCCCAAGCGCGCCCGCCTCACGGCCTGAACGCACACGCTGCGCACACGCCCTCGCGGGGCGAAGCGCCCCGTGCGGCAGCGCTCCGCACCCCTGCGACGGCGCGACCCCCGCTGCGCCCGCGTGCCGCCCCACTGATCACAGAACTTCGCGCGCGGTACGGGGGCTGCAACCGCGGCGGCCTCGTGACGCATCTACCCGCGGCAGTGAGCGAAGCAACACCACCTGTGCACGGGGCGCACGGCGCCGACCACGCCCATCACTCTCACGACGGCCCGACGCCCACGGAGCGCCTCTTCGGCCTGCTGCGCGAGGGCGGCCACGACCTCTGGGTGGTGCTCGTCTACGCCATCGGCGTGGGGCTCCTCTCGCTCGTGGTGCCCATCGCCACGGCCTCGCTGGTGAACACGGTCTCCTTCGGCACCCTCCTGCAGCCGCTGGTGGTGCTCACCTTCCTGGTGTTCGTGGGGCTGAGCTTCGAGGGGCTGCTGCGCACCCTGCAGTTCTGGGTCGTCGAGATGCTCCAGCGGCGCGTGTTCGTGCACGTGGCGCTCGACCTCGCGCGGCGCCTCCCGCGCGTGCGCGTGGCGGCCTTCGATCGCGCCCACGGCCCCGAGCTCGTCAACCGCTTCTTCGACGTGCTCACGGTGCAGAAGGCCGCCGCCACGCTGCTCCTCGACGGCCTCGCGGTGCTCCTGCAGGCCCTCATCGGCACGCTGCTGCTCGCGTTCTATCACCCGCTCCTGCTGGCCTTCGACCTCGTGCTCGTGCTCGCCATCGTGATCATTCTCTTTCCCCTCGGGCGCGGCGCCATCGACACGAGCATTCAAGAGTCGAAGGCCAAGTACGCCGTGGCCGCCTGGCTCGAGGAGATCGCGCGGCTCACCAACACCTTCCGCGGCGACGGCGCCACGCGCTTCGCCGAGGAGCGCGCCGACGCCCTCGCGCAGCGGTACCTCGAGGCCCGCGCGGCGCACTTCGCCATCGTGCTCAGGCAGCACATCGGCTCCCTCGGGTTCAAGGTGCTGCTCAGCGCGGCGCTCCTCGGCGTCGGCGGCTGGCTGGTGATCCAGCGCGGCCTCACCATCGGCCAGCTCGCCGCCGCCGAGCTGGTGCTCAGCGCCGTGGTCGCGGGCATGGCCAAGTTCGCGAAGCAGCTCGAGAGCTGGTACGACCTCGTCACCGCCGCCGACAAGCTCGGGCACCTCACCGACCTGCCCCTCGACCGCGCCGACGGCCACCCGGTGCCCGACACCTCGCGCCGCGCCGCGCGCCTCGAGCTTCGCAACGTGTCGTTCTCGCACGACGCGCGCGCCGTGCTCCGCGACGTCTCCCTCTCGCTCGGCGCCGGCGAGCGCGCCGCCGTGCTGGGCCGCAGCGGCAGCGGCAAGAGCTCGCTCGCCGACCTCGCCGTGGGCCGCCGCGCGCCCTCGTCGGGCACGCTGCACCTCGAGGGGGCCGACCTGCGCGAGCTCTCCCTCGACGCGGTGCGCGCCACCGTGGCCCTCGTGCGCGACGTCGAGATCTTCGACGGCACCGTGGCCGAGAACGTGATCCTCGGCCGCCCCGGCGTGACGCCCGAGCGCGTGCGCAGGGTGCTCGAGGCGCTGCGCATCGACGCCGCCATCGCCGAGCTCCCCCAGGGGGTGAACACCGTGCTCGCGCCCTCGGGCTCGCCCCTCTCGGCCACGCAGGCGCAGGTGCTCATGTTCGCCCGCGCGCTCGCCGCCGAGCCGCGCCTGGTGATCGTCGACGGCGCCCTCGACGCCCTCGACGCCGAGGGGGCCCACGACGTGATGAGCGTGCTCACGGCCCCCGACGCGCCCTGGGCCGTGCTCGTGCTCACGCACCGCCGCGAGATCGCCGCGCGCTGCCCGACCACCTACCGACTCCAGGGCGCTTCGCTCGCCCGCACCGAGGTCTAGCGCCATGGAAGCCCTCTCCACCACGCCGTATCGCGCCGCGGAGTTCGCCCCCAAGGCCCTCGCGATGGTGCGCACGCCCAACGCCGCGCGCGTGCTCGCCCTGGTGTTTTTGTCGCTCTTCGTCACCGCGATCGTGTGCCTCTTCGCGCTGCCCTGGCAGCAGACCTCGACGGGCTCGGGGCGCGTGGTCGCCTACGCCCCCGTCGAGCGCCAGCAGGTGATCGATGCGCCCATCGAGGGCCGCGTCGTGCGCTTCGCCGTGCGCGAGGGCATGCACGTGCGCCAGGGCGACCTGCTCGCCGAGATCACCGACAACGACCCGCAGATCATGCAGCGCCTGCGGCAGGAGCGCGACGCCGTGGTGGCCCGCCTCGAGGCCGCGCGGGCCCGCGCCGAGTCCATCGGGTCGCGCGCCGAGCGCCTCACGCAGTCGCGCACGAACGCCACCGAGGCGGCCACGCAGCGGGTGCTCATGGCCCGCAACCGCGTGCGCGCCGCCGAGCGCGCGGTGCAGGCCGCCGAGGCCGCGTCGGAGACCGCGCGGCTCAACGTCGAGCGGCAGCGCGCCCTCGCGCAGTCGGGGCTCAACTCGACGCGCACCGTCGAGCTCGCCGAGCTCGATCACATTCGCACGCGCACCGAGGTCGACCGCGCGCGGGCCTCGTACAGCGCGGCCCAGAGCGAGGAGCTCGCCCTGCGCTCGGACCTCCTGCGCGCCGGCACCGACGGCTACGCCTCCATCGACGACGCGCGCGCCAACCGGGCGTCGGCGCTCGCCGAGGTGGCCTCTTCGAACGCCGAGCTCGCGCGCATCGACGTGCGCCTCGCGCGCCAGTCGACGCAGCGCGTGACGGCCCCGCGCGACGGCACCGTGCTGCGCGTCGTGGGCGGCACCGGCGCCGAGCTCTTGAAGGCCGGCGACCCGCTGGTGATCTTCGTGCCCGACACCGACGCGCGCGCCGTCGAGCTCTGGGTCGACGGCAACGACGTGCCCCTGTTGCGCGAGGGGCGCCACGTGCGAATCCAGTTCGAGGGGTGGCCCGCGCTGCAGTTCTCGGGCTGGCCCTCGGTGGCCGTGGGCACCTTCGGCGGGGTGATCACCGTGATCGACGCCGCCGACGACGGCAAGGGGAAGTTCCGCGTGCTCGTGGTGCCCGACGGCCACGAGCGCTGGCCCTCGGGGCGGTACCTCCGCCAGGGCGTGCGCGCCAACGGGTGGATCCTCCTCAACCGCGTGAGCCTCGCGTACGAGCTCTGGCGTCAGTTCAACGGCTTTCCGCCCATCGTGGCCCCCACCGAGCCGGGCGCCCCGTCGGAGAAGGCCAAGTGACGCGCTGGCTCGTCGCCCTCTCCCTCGCGCTGCTCCCCGCGACCGCGACCGCGCAGACCGAGGCCCCCGCGACCGAGCCCCCGCCGCCGCGGTTCCCGCGACCGAGGCCCCCGCCGCGGCGACCCTCACGCTGGGTCGCGTGCTGGCCTCGGTGGCCGAGCACTTTCCCCTCATCGTGGCGGCCGACCGTGATCGTGACGCGGCCGACGCCGAGCTCCTCGCCGCCGAAGGGGCATTCGACCCCCAGTGGCGCACGCGCGCGTCGGGCGCGCCCGTCGGGTACTACAACCCCCTCGTGCTCGACTCGCAGCTCACGCAGCCCACGCAGCTGTGGGGCGTGCAGCTCTTCGCGGGGTGGCGCTTCGGCCAGGGCCTCTCGTACACGAACATGCCCATCTACGACGGCAAGCTCGAGACGAACGACCTCGGCGAGGTGCGCGCGGGGCTCACCGTGCCCCTCTGGCGCAACGGGCCCATCGACCGCGCGCGGGCCAACATTCGCCGCGCCGAGCACGGGCGCACGGTGGCCGAGATGGGCTCGCTCCAGCAGCGCCTCGAGGCCTCGCGCGCGGCCGCGCAGCGCTACTGGGAGTGGGTGGCCGCGGGCCGTCGCCTCGCGGTCGCGCGCGAGCTCCTGGTGCTCGCCACGGCGCGCGACGCGGGCCTCGGCGAGCGCGTGGCGCGCGGCGACCTCCCGGCCTTCGAGCGCGCCGACAACGCGCGCTCCATCGTGCAGCGCGAGGGCGCCGTGGTGACCGCGCGGCGCCTCCTGGAGCAGGCCGCCATCGAGCTGTCGCTCTACGCCCGCGACGCGCGCGGCGAGCCCCGCGTGGCGAGCCCCGACGAGCTCCCCGGGGCGCTCCCCGAGCCCGCGGGCCTCGACGCCGCGTGCGTGGAGCGCGACCGCCGCGAGGCCCTCACCCGTCGCCCCGAGCCCCGGCGCTTCGAAGCCCAGCGCGAGCGCGAGCGCGTGGAGCGCGACTGGGCCGACAACCAGCGGCGCCCCGCCATCGACGTCACCGTGGCCGCCTCGCACGACCTGGGCGCGGGCACGCAGAGCCGCGAGGGCCCGGTGCTCGAGGCCGGCGTGACCCTCGACATCCCCATTCTCACCCGCGCGGCGACGGGCCGCTCGCGGGCCGC
>CAISKJ010000820.1 GCA_903885885.1 uncultured delta proteobacterium | reverse complement strand
TGCACGGGAAAGCGAAGCCAGTCATTTGACGATGGAGAGCATTGTGTGCTGCTTAATTTTGAAGCGCGATAGCGTGATGATTTTAAATTGGATATCCCTTTGTGATATCAATCCTCTGAGCCATACACGAGGCAGTTGTTGAGGGTGTTGGTGTTGCCGGTCACCGACGAGATCGACACGGCCACCGACGAGGAGCCCGACACCGACACGTTGTTGAGCGTCGCGCTCGCGCCGACGATGCTCACGCCCGTGGCGCCCGTCGACGAGACGTACACGCGTTCGAAGAGGGGAGATCCCCCGGTGATCACGATGCCCGTCGTCGAGCTGTTGGCGATCATCGTGTCGCGCACCTGCACGGCCGACGCGCCCGTGGCGCCCGTTCGCACGCCCTCGACGGCGTGCTCGATCGAGAGGTTGCTCGTGGTCACGACGCCGCCGGCGTTGATCACCACGCCCTGCCACGTGCCCGGCGCGGTGCCCGTCTGCGCGCCGAAGGTCACCAGGCTCGACGCCGTGCCCGCCACGTCGAGGGTGCCGTCGACGATGAGCTCGACGCGCGCCGGGTTGACCCCCGAGCCCTGCATGTCGGTGGCCGCGAACTGCACCACCGTGCCGGGTTGAATGGTGAGCGTCGCCCCGGTCTGCACCGTGAGGTCGCCCTGAATGATGTACGGGCTCCCCGCGGGGGTCCACGTCTGGTTGCCGGTGCGCCCGCCCGTCAAGATGGTGACCGCGTGGGCCTCGGCGCCTACGAAGATCCCGACCGTCGCGGTGAGCAGCGCCGCGCGCCGCGCGCCCCGCCTGGCATTGTGTCGAAGCATGGGTTGAACCGTTCCGTCCGTGAAAGGGGGCGCGGATTCTACGCGGGGCCCTCGCGCTCGCAATGGCTCCGCGGGCGTTGCGACGCGGCGCTCGGCCTCGCGCGCGACGCGATGGGCTTCATGACCCGCGCCTACCACGACCACGGGCCCGTCGATGAGGTCGCGATCCCCGGTCGCACCATCACCGTTGCGCCCACGATGGCCCCCGACGCCGTCGTCCGTGTCGGAGTGGGATGTCCCGCCACCGATCAAGCGGGACACCCCCGACCCACGCCGTGCACCCTCGGCGCCCTCGCGCGCGGGTTCTGACCGTCGGCGCGCCGACCCACTTCGATACAGCGCGAATACGCAGTAAATTAGCGGGTTTGAAGGCCGATTTGTGCGGCGGGTGCGATACCTTCGCGCGCCTGTGCTCCGAGTCATCGACAGCGTCGCGGGTGAGGGGAGCCATCGGCTCCGCAACGCGGCGATCGCCTTCGCGGGCCTCGGCATCCCCGTCGCGCTGCTCCTCACGCAGCTGGTGATCGCGGCGTCGATGCAGCGGCAGTCGCGCGCCGCGGTCGAGGCGGGGCGCGCGGCGGCGGCGAGCCTCGACCACGAGCTCGTGCTCCGCGAGCACGCGGTCGAGGGCATCGTCGCGAACGCCGAGCAGATCCTCGACGGTCGCGTGAAGAGCCCCGTCGACGTGGTGAGCCAGCTGCGCGCGCGGCCCGAGCACGGCGGCTACACCCTGGGCTGGCTGCCCGGCTACAACGCCGCCGAGCTGTGCAGCCTCATGGGCGAGGGCGCCGTCCCCGCGCGCGGCTCCGAGAGCGCCCGCGAGATGCAAATGGCCGTCGCGCTCACGCCCAGCTTTCGCGTGCTGCGCGCCCGCGGCGTCGAGATCCCGTGGCCGTACTACATCTCGCGCCGGGGCTTTCTGTACCTCTGCCCGCGCGCCGCCGACGACGCCTTCCTGTGGTCTCACGACCTGCTCAAGCGCTACGGCGCCTTGCCCGCGCCCGAGCCCGTGCGGGCCGATCGCCGGCGACTCATCTGGTCGCCCGTCTACGAAGACCAGGCGGGCAAGGGCCTCATGACCACCCTGAGCGGGCTGGTCACCCACGACGGCCAGACCGTCGGCGACGTGAGCATCGACCTGGGCGTCGCGACGCTGCTCGAGCGCCTCGGCCACCACGGCCTGCCCGACTCCACGCTCCGACTCCTCGCGGCCGATGGCGTCGACATGCTGGGGCCCGCGCCGCTCCGCACGCGCGTCGATCCGCGCACGGTGGCCACCGGCGCGCCGGTGCAGGTCGGCGACGCCGAGGTCGTGCTGTGCCGCGTGCCCTCCACGGGCTGGAACGTCGCCGTGGTCACTCCGCGGCGCGCGATGCTCGGCCGGGCCCTGCGCGAGTCGGTGGTCTACGGGCTCATGGTGCTGTTCATGCTCGCGTGCTTCGCGCTGCTCCTCGCGCTCGCGCGGGCGCTGCGCATGGTGGCGGCCATCTCGGTGCGCGACCCGCTCACGGGCGTGTACAACCGACGCCACTTCGACGAGAGCATGCGCGTCGAGCTCTCCAAGGCCCGCCGCATGGGGGCGAAGCTCGGCCTCGCGATCCTCGATGTCGACCACTTCAAGACCTACAACGATCGCTACGGGCACCACGCGGGCGACCAGGCGCTGCGCGCCGTGGCGAAGGCCCTCGGCGGCGGCCTCCAACGCCTCAGCGATCTGTTGTTTCGCATCGGCGGCGAGGAGTTCGCGGTGGTCGTCTACGCCGACCGCGCCGAGCAGGTGGTGATGCTCGGCGAGAAGCTCTGCGCCGCCGTGCGCGCGCTCGACCTCCCGCACACGGGGAGCCCCCTCGGCCGCGTCACAATCTCCGTCGGCGCGACCCTCATCGACCCCGCCGACGACGGCGACGGCGAGCGCGCCTACAAGTGCGCCGACGCGGCCCTCTACCGCGCGAAAGAGGCCGGCCGCGACCGCGTCGTGCGCGGCTGAGACCGGGCGCCCACTCGACGAGCGGAGCGCGCGGGCGCACGATCGCCCGATGCTGCTCTCCTGGCTCACCGAACGCCGCCGCGCGAAGATCACCGCGGAGCCCTTCGACCCGGCGTGGGAGGCGACCCTTCGGCGCAACGTCGCGCACTGGCGCCTGCTCGACGACGACGAGCGCGCACACCTGCGCGAGCTCATTCAGGTGTTCGTGCGCGAGAAGCACTGGGAGGGCTGCGGCGGCCTCGCCATGACCGACGAGGTGCGCGTCACCGTCGCCGCCGACGCGTGCCTGCTGCTCCTCGGCCGCGACCACTCGCTCTACGCCGACGTCGAGTCGATCCTCGTGTATCCCAACACCGTGGTGCCGCCGGAGCGACCCGCGGGCATCTTCGCGCGCGGCGGCGAGGTCGTGCGCCCGCCGCAGGCCCTCCACGGCGAGGCGTGGCAGGGCGGGCCCGTCATTCTCGTGTGGGATGCCGTCAAGCGCGGCGCCCGCGACGCCGACGACGGGCGCAACGTGGTGTTTCACGAGTTCGCCCACAAGATCGACATGCTCGACGGCGGCGCCGACGGCACGCCGCCGCTCCCCGACCGCGCCGCGCGCGCCACCTGGGCCGCGGTGTGCTCCGCGATCTACCTCGCCCTCAAAGACGAAGACCCGCAGGCCCGCTCCGCGCTCGACCCCTACGGCGCCACCAACGAGGCCGAGTTCTTCGCCGTGGCCACCGAGTCGTTCTTCGAACGCCCCGAGACGCTCGCGCACACCCTCCCGCGGCTCTACGCCCTGCTCGCGGAGTACTACCGGCAAGACCCCAGAGCCCGCATGGAGCGGGCCCCGCGCGACGACTGACCGCCAGGCCCTTTACCCCGAAGACATCACCGTGCCCGGCAGCCGCGCCACCACGCGCGTGCCGCCGCCCGCGACGCGCTCCACCGTGAGCGTCCCGCGGAGCAACTCGGCCCGCTCGCGCATCCCCGTGAGCCCCGCGCCCTTGCGTGCCGACTCGACGTCGAAGCCCCGCCCGTCGTCGCGCACCTCCACCACGAGCGCGTCGCCGTCGCGCGCGAGCCGGGCCACCACCGCGCGCGCCCCCGCGTGGCGCAGGGCGTTGGTGAGCGCCTCCTGCACGATGCGGTAGGCCGCCACCTCGACCGCCGGCGCGAGCGCACCGAGGGCGCCCACCTCCGTGGTGACGCGCGTCTCGCCGCCGTCGTCGAGGGCCTCGACGAGGCGCTCCACCGCCGACGCGAGTCCTACCTCGGCCACGGCCGCCGGTCCCAGCCGCGCGAGCGCGCGGCGCAGCTCTTCGAGGGCGCCGTCGGTCGTGGCGAGCACCTGCGCGAGCGAGGCCTCGGCCACGCCGTCGGCCGCCAGCAGCTGCGCGTGAATGCGAATCGCCGTGAGCGCCTGACCCACCGAGTCGTGCAGGTCGCGCGCGATGGCGCGGCGCTCCGACTCTTGCAGCGCGAGGGCGCGCGCCGAGGTCTCGCGCAGGCGCCGCTCCTCGTCGCGCAGCGCGGCGTTGGCGGCGGCGAGGTCGGCGGTGCGCGCCTGCACGTCGCCCTCGAGGCGCGTGGTGAGCCGCGCGAGCTCGGCGAGCAGGGCCCCGATG
>CAISKJ010000819.1 GCA_903885885.1 uncultured delta proteobacterium | reverse complement strand
GGTCCCAGTGTACGAGGCCCTCCTGCGGGGTCACGGTGTAGAGCGCGCGGGCGTCGCGGCTGAAGGCCAGCGCGCGCGGCAGGCTGCTCTCGCGTCGCGAGGCGGGCTCCAGCGTCCACCGCTCGCCGAGTCCGTCGGCGTCGAGCACGCGCAGGTCGCCCGCGCCGTCGTGCGCCGCCACGCATCGGCCCGCCAGCGCGAGCATGGCCACCGGCGCGCCGAAGCCCCGGTGCCAGCGCGTCTCCTCGCCCGAGGTCACGTTCCACCACACGAGGGCGTTGCGGTCGAAGGCCGCGGCGCGCGCGCCGTCCGACGCGACGAGTTCCGCGCGACAGGCAACGTCGCCGAGGCGCAGCCAGGCCGCGGTGGCGCGATCGAGGCGCCACACCTCGGTGCGATCGTCGCGCCCGAGCGCGGTCACCACCGCGACGCGCGCGTCGACGTACACGATGCCCGTCGCGGGGCGCGCCGGAGGATGCGGCGCCGACGCCTCGACGACGAGGTCGGCCCCGTCGTCGCGCACGAAGGCGAGCTCGCCCGTCCACGCGAGCAGCGCGAGGCGGTCGTCGTCGACGAAGGCCGCGTCGCGCACGCTCTCGGGCCAGCGCACGGGCCCTCGACCGTCGCGCGCGTTCCATCGTCGCAGGCCGCCGTCGTGCGTCACGAGGGAGCGCCCGTCGGGCGACCACGCGACGTAGTTGCAGCCGCGCAGCGACGCCTCGACGGCGCCGCGAGTCACGTCGAGCACGTCGAGGTCGATGGCCGCGTTGGCGCTTCGCAGAGATCCCAGCCGCCAGAGCGCGAGGCGCGACCCGTCGCGCGAGAAGGCGCTCGGGCGAGGCGTGCTCGCCAGGCGAAACCCGTCGCGCGACGCGCGGTCGCCCTGCGCGCGCTCGACGACGCCCTGGCCACCGAAGCGCAACGCGAGTGATCCGTCGGGAGAGAGCGCGACGTACGCGGTCGCCGCGGCGTCCCAGAGCGCCGCGCGGGAGACGAGCGCGCCGTCGGCGAGGCTCCACCGCGAGCGCACCATGGGGTCTTGCGCGTCGAGCACCACGACGGTGTCTCCGTCGAGGGCGAGCGCGCGCGGACGCACCGCCACGCAGCGGGCGTCTCCCCAGCGCGCCGCGGGCGTCAGGGCGCCGCCTCGCACACCGCGCCGACGAGGATGGCTCGCACCATGGCGCGCAACCTCTCACGCCCCGCGCGGGGTGAACAGTGGGGCGCCGGCGCGCGATGCGAAGGCCCGTATGCGCCCCATTGTGCTCGCGGAATTCCGTTCCGCGGGAGCAGGCGTCATCAGGGGCCTTCTCCCAGCGTCGGCTGCCCATCGCGATCGGCCTCGCGACGCCCCGCACGGCCAGGGCCCCCGCGTCGGAGGCCTCGGCCCTGTGCCCGCTCGATCACATCTTCAGCGAAGAAAGCCGCGCACGCGCGGGTCGTACACCGGGTGCAGCGGCACGGTGCCGTGGTCGGCGCCCGGCACGCGCACGAAGTCGTGGGTGATCCACGGCCCGATGGCCGCGTCGAGGCGCTCGCTGTTCGAGGGCTTCACGAAATCGTCGGCCTCGCCGTGCAGGAGCAGCACGCCCCCTTCGGCGTTCTGCGCGGCCTGACGGATCTTGGCGCGCGTGTCGAACACGTTGTCGGTGACGAGCGAGCGCGGCACAAAGAGCGACGCGTCTTCGACGAGGGCTGCGGCGTTGGCGAAGGTGCTCTCGAGCACGAGGCCCGCGTAGGGGCCGTCGTGCGCGGCGAGCTCCGTCGCCACGGCGCCGCCGAGCGAGTAGCCGTAGTAGTAGAGCCGCGCGGGCTGCACGGCGTAGGGCGCGCCGCGCAGGAGGGCGAGCATGGCGCGCGCGTCTTGATAGACACCCGCCTCCGTGGGCGTGCCCGCGGTGCGACCGTACCCGCGGTAGTCGAAGATGAGCACGTTGGCGCCGAGGGCGTAGAGGTGGCCCGCGCGCGTCCAATAGCGGTCGATGTTGTCGGCGTTGCCGTGGCAGTAGAGCACCGTCGGCGCCGTGCTCGCCGCGGCGCCCGGCTGGTGCAGGTAGTAGCCGTACACGGTGGTGCCGTCGGCGGCGCGCGCCGTGACGGCCTCGTACTGCGCCGCGGGCACGCGCCACGCCGCGGGGGCGTCGCTGTCGTAGGGGAGCGTGTAGGCCGCGAGGGGCTTCGGGTTGAAGAGAAAGCCGTCGAGGTTGGCGCACGACATCGACGCCGCCGCCAGCATGAGCACCGCCGCCCTCATCGCGCACCTCCGCCGAACTGATAGTCGACCCCGAGGAGCACGCCGAGGGCCCCGCGATCGCCGATGGGATAGTAGTCGGGCGCCACGCAGCCGCCGCAGCTCGCGACGGCGTACCAGCGCGCCTCGACGTTGAGCGCCACGCGCCGCGACACGAGGAACGACGCGAGGCCGAAGACCGTGGGCGCCCACGGCGTCTGCTCGTGGATGCTCCCGGTGCCCGCGAGGCGCAGCCCGTTGTGGAGGCCGCCGCCGAGCCAGAGCCACGAGGCCGCGTGGCCGCCGCCGGCGACCCACAGGTCGGCGAAGAGCACGCCGTCGCTCGCGTTGCCGAAGGCGTTGAGCGAGGCGCCGAAGGTGAGCGCGCTGCGGTGCGACGACAGCGGGTGCAGGGCCACGCCGCCGGAGAGCCCCGCGATGCCGAAGAGGGCCGCGGTGGGGTGCACCTCGCCGTGCACATCGACGAGGTCGCTCACGCCGTGGGCGACGCCCACCGTGGTGATGGGGAGCGGCACCGGAGCGCCGCCGAACTGCACCATCGGGCCGCCGAGGCTGGCCGAGATGCGCGTGTTGCCGCGGCCCACGGGGCGCGCAACCTGCGTCGTCGCGCAGGCCGCGCCGAGGAGCGCGACGAGAGGGATGTACCTTCGCACGGCGGCGAAGATACGCGATCCCCACGGCGCGCACGGCATTGAAACCGCGAGGCCCGCCGCGCGGCGCGCGGAGGCTCCATGGCCGCGCCGATCCGTGGTAATGCACCGGACCGTGGATCCCACCAACCTGCTCCTCGTACTGGCCGTGATCGCGGCCTTCGGCGTGGCCGCCGCCCTGGTGATTCGCGCGCTCGAGCGCCGCGAGCACAGGGCCCTCGACGGCTACGTGCTCGCCCTGTGGGAGGCCCTCGCCCTCGCCCGGCAAGACCTCCGCCTCGAGGTCAACGAGCGCGGCGAGCGCTTTCTGCACGGCACCGTGCGCGCGCAGCGGTACACGCTGAGCACGGCGGCCCCGGGGCGCGTCGAGAGCGGCGCCGTGGGCATCACCGCCCGCATCCAGCGCGACCCGGCCCCGCGCGTCGTGGTGTGGGCCACGAGCGACCTGCCCGCGTGGGCGCCGCGCCTGCCGCGCAAGGTCACCACGGGCCACGACGAGTTCGACCAGATCTTCACCGTGCACACCGACGACGAGGCCCTCGCGCTCGCCACCCTCGACGTGGGCGTGCGCGAGGCGCTGCTGGGCATCCCCGGCGCGGGCCTCGTGTGCGACGACGGCAAGCTCACGCTCGTGACCTCGCTCGAGGAGCGCCAGGTCGACGCCGAGTTCGTCGATCAGGTGCGCGCCGTGGTGTCGGGCGTGTGCGCGCCCGGCGAAGTCTCGATGATGGGCAACTGACCGACGCACCGCGCGCAGCTTTCTCTGTGGTGCGGTGTGATTCGACGGCGATAGGCTCCGCGCACGCCTGAAGGAGCGCACGCGCAGTGAAGATCGTCGGCATCGGCGCAGGGCCCGCGGCCCTCTACCTCGCCATTCTGCTCAAGAAGCAAGACCCCTCGCACGAGGTGGTGCTCTACGAGCGCAACGGGCCGCACCAGCCCAACGGCTGGGGCGTGGTGTTCTCCGACGAGACGCTCGGCTACCTCGCCGACAACGACGCCGAGACGCACGCCGCCATCGCGCACCAGTTCGCCCACTGGGACGCGATCGACGTCGTGTACCGCGGCCGCACCATTCGCTCGGGGGGCCACGGGTTCTCGGGCATCGCGCGGCGCGCGCTGCTCTCGATCCTCGAAGACCGGGCGCGGGCCCTGGGCGTGGAGATTCACTTCGACCGCGAGGTGAGCGCCGCGGAGGTCGAGGCCCTCCGCGCGTCGTGCGACCTCCTGGTGGCCGCCGACGGCATCCGCAGCGCGGTGCGCGGGATGTACGAAGACCGCTTCGTGCCCGACGTCGACGTGCGCAAGTGCAAGTACATCTGGCTCGGCACCACGCGCCGCTTCGACGCGTTTACCTTTCTCTTCGAAGAGAACGCGCACGGCCTCTTTCAGGTGCACGCGTACCGCTTCGACGCCGAGCACAGCACCTTCATCGTCGAGTGCGACGAGGCCACGTGGCGCGCCGCGGGGCTCGACGCGATGCCCGTCGACGAGGGCGTGCGCTACCTCGAGGGCGTGTTCGCGAAGCACCTGCACGGCGCGCCGCTGCTCACCAACCGCTCGGCGTGGGTGAACTTCGCCACGATTCGCAACGCGCGCTGGTCGCACGAGAACGTGGTGCTCCTCGGCGACGCGGCGCACACCGCACACTTCTCCATCGGCAGCGGCACCAAGCTCGCGATGGAAGACGCCATCGCCCTGAGCAAGGCCCTCGGCGAGACCGCCGACGTGCGCGAGGCGCTCGCCCGCTACGACCGCGCGCGGCGCCCCGAGGTCGAGCGCATCCAGTGGGCCGCGCAGAGCTCCCTCGCGTGGTTCGAACAAACCAAGCGCTACCAGTCGATGGAGCCCGAGGCCCTCGCGTTCAGCCTCCTCACGCGCAGCAAGCGCGTCACGTGGGAGAACCTCAAGCTCCGCGACCCGGCCTACGTGGCCAGCGTGGGGCGCTGGTACGCGCGCTCGCAGGGTCTCTCGGGCGACGAGGTGCCGCCGCCGATGTTCACTCCGCTGCGCCTCCGCGAGATGGAGCTCGCCAACCGCGTGGTCGTGTCGCCCATGTGCATGTACTCCGCGGTCGACGGCACCGTCGGCGACTTTCACCTCGTGCACCTCGGCGCGCGGGCGCAGGGCGGTGCGGGGCTCGTGATCACCGAGATGACCGACGTGGCCGCCGACGGGCGCATCACCCCCGGCTGCGCGGGCCTCTACGCGCCCGAGCACGCGGCGGCGTGGCGGCGCATCGTGGACTTCGTACACCAGCAAACGAGCGCGAAGATCGCGGTGCAGCTCGGTCACGCGGGCCGCAAGGGCGCCACCTGCGTGCCGTGGCAGGGCGGCTACGACGAGCCCCTCGCCGAGGGCGCGTGGCCCCTCATCGCGGCGTCGGCCATCCCCTACCTCGACCGCTCGCAGACGCCCCGCGCCATGAACCGCGACGACATGGACCGCGTGAAGGGAGAGTTCGTGCGCGCGACGGCCCTCGCGCTCGAGGCGGGCTTCGACATGATCGAGCTCCACATGGCCCACGGGTACCTGCTCGCGAGCTTTCTCTCGCCGCTCACCAACACCCGCGACGACGCCTACGGCGGCTCGCTCGAGCAGCGCGCGCGCTTCCCCCTCGAGGTCTTCGACGCGGTGCGCGCCGCGTGGCCCGCCGAGCGCCCCCTCGGCGTGCGCGTGTCGGCCCACGACTGGGCCCCCGGCGGCATCTCCGACGACGACGTGCTCGCCCTCGCGCGGCTCTTGAAGGCCCGCGGCTGCGACGTGATCGACGTCTCGACGGGGCAGACCGTGCCGTGGGCGAAGCCCGTGTACGGCCGCATGTACCAGACCCCCTGGAGCGACCTCGTTCGCAACGAGGCGGGCATCGCCACCATGACCGTGGGCAACGTGAGCTCCCACGATCAGGTGAACACCCTCATCGCCTCGGGGCGCGCCGACCTCTGCGTGCTGGCCCGGCCCCACCTCGCCGACCCGTACTGGACGCTCCACGCCGCGGCCGAGCAGGGCTACGACGCGCAGCCCTGGCCCGCGCAGTATCTCGCCGCGAAGCCGCGCGCGCGAAGTTGAGCGCATCGGGGTGTGACATCGCGCGAAAGAGGCGCGTATACTCGCGCCCACACTGCGAACGGTGTCGGGGGTGTGCGCCGATCGGGGGGCTCACCGCACGCACCACTCAAAGCGCCTCCGGAGGGATTCCATGTCGTCGAACAGCAAGACCTTTCTCGATGTGAACGAAGCCGAGTACCAGGCGTTCCGCAACTCGGTGCGCGCCAAGGGTTGGGCGCCTCCCGGGGGCGACGTGGGCGCGCTCCGTAACAGCAAGGGCCTCAACGCCGACATCCACTACGACCTCAAGGCCTCGTCGCTCAGCCTGCGCATCCGCACGCTCAGCAAGGGCGACACCTACGACTCGATCTTCAACGAAGTCGCCAACGTGCTTCGTAGCGTCGACCGCTGAGTCGCTGACGCGGCGCCGCATCGGGCGCCCGGTCCCTCTCCCCGCTTCCTCCGCAAACCCCCTCCGTCCACACAGCCGCAACGAAGCGAGCGACCCGCGTCGCCCGCTTCGCTCACCGTCGCGCGCCCGCCCGCTGCCGTGCGGGTGCAGGGCCCCTCACTCGACGCGAATGGGGTTGCCGTAGATCCACGGCACGTCGCGCACGAGCTGCTCCATACCCGGCAGGTAGGCGCGCGCGTGCTCGGGCACCATGCGCACCTCGACGCGGTACACGCCCGGCGCGGGGATCACCCACAGAAGGTCGCCCATGGCCGCGGGCTCTTCCCAGCGCTGGGCCATCGCCCAACGGTCGCCCTCGGCGCGGTACACGCGCATCTCGACGCGCGGCGCGGCAGCGCCCGCGAGCGGGGCGTGCAGCGTGGGGGCGCGGAGCACGAGCGACGGCGCGTCGGCCATGCGCACCGTCGACCCCATCTCGTGCGTCATGCCGTCGCGGGTGCGGGCCGCGCACGAGAACCCGACGGGCGTGCCGAGGGCTTCGAAGGCCACGTAGCTCGACCCCTGCGCGAGCGAGGCCATCACGCTCTCGCGCGTGAGCGCACCGCGCACGAGCACCTCGTTCGAGAAGAAGCGAAAGATGCGTCGGTAGCTGTCGCCGCGCTCGCCGTCGCTCATCAGCGCGCGAAAGGTGTTCTCGTGCGCGTCGCTCGCGGCCACGCCGGGCACGTTGCGCCCGTCGCCCCAGAGCTGCGCCCATTTGCCGAGGTCGCTGGTGTTCTCGGCGAAGAAGGCCAAGAAGGCGAGGTCGGGCTCGAGGGGGTTCGCGGCGCCGACGAAGCGCAAGATGTCGACGAGCGCCTGGCCGTTGTTGGCCGTGGGGTTGGCCTGCAGCGCGATGTTGGGCGCGAGGTTGGCGTGTACGTTGTACACCTCCACAATGTCGGGCCGCACCGCGCGGAGCTCTTCGATGGTGCGCTGCTCGACGTGGGCCACGGCCACGAGGGCCCCCGCCTCGCG
>CAISKJ010000818.1 GCA_903885885.1 uncultured delta proteobacterium | reverse complement strand
GGCGCTCGCGTCGACGGCCGCCGCCCCGTCGGGCACGACCGCGACGCTCGCGTCGACGGCGGGCGCGATGGCGGCGTCGACGGTCGCCGCGGGCGGCTGCGCCTCGACGCGCACCTGCGCCGGTGCTTGCGGCGGCGGCGCCGAGAACGCGCGGTAGCTCGCCACGCTCACCAGCGTGCCGAGGGCGCCCAGGAGCGCGAAGCCCACCGCGCGGCGGCGCGTGCCCGCTACGGGAGGCTGCGGCGCCGAGGTGACGCTGCGCGGCGCCTGCAGCGACGAGAGCGTGTCGTTCGAGGCGCGCTCCGACGGCTGCGCTACGCGCATGCGGTCGGGCACCGCGGCCTCGAGGGCGGCGAGAAACTCGCGCGCGCCGGCGAAGCGCTCGGCGGGCTTGAGCGCCACCGCGCGGGTGAGCACGGCCTCCCAGGCGCCCGCGTCGAAGCCGTGCTTGGCGGGCGTCGGGCGCACCGGCGACAGGGCGTCGATGTAGACGTCTTGCACGTCGTCGCCGCGGTACGGCACCGTGTCGGTGAGCATCTCCGAGAGCACGAGGCCCAGGGCGTACACGTCGGTCCACGGCCCCGTGCGCGTGCCCGCGATCTGCTCGGGCGAGGCATACAACAGCGAGAAGGTGCGCCCGTGGTTGTGCGTGGCCGTCAGCCCCGAGGCGGGGGCCGTCTCGCCGTTCATCGTCTTGGCGATGCCGAAGTCGAGCACGCGGGCCGCGCGGTCGCCGCGCTTCGACGTCACCAGCATGAGGTTGCCGGGCTTCACGTCGCGGTGCGCGATGCCCTCGTCGTGCGCGTAGGCGAGCGCTTCGAACACGGGTCTCAGAATGGTGAGGCACTCGGCGGGGCTGCGGCCGCCGTGGCCGCGGCGCGCCTCGAGGTCGACGTCGAGGGGCACGCCCTGAATCCACTCGAGCACCATCCACGGCGCCGTGTCGCCCACGGGCATCGGCGAGGTGCCGAAGTCGAGCACCTTCACGATGGCCGGGTGGTCGAGCGCCGCGATCGTTTGCGCCTCGAGCGCGAACTTCTCCAGGAAGGCCACGCGCGCGCCGCCCTCGAGCTCCGGGGGCACGCGCAGCACCTTCACCGCGACCGATTTGCGCAGCGTGAGGTGCGTGGCGCGGTACACGACGGCGAACCCCCCCTGGGCCACCACGGACTCGATCTCGTACTTGCCGTCGAGGCGCTGCCCCGTGAGGCCGAAGCCGTCGGTCAAGGTTGAGGTCACGAGTGCGGCGGACCCTATCGGCGACCCCTACGCCGCGTCAAGATCGCGGGGCGACCCGCCACAAAACCCCTACGCGGGAAGCGCGCGCAGCGAGGCCTCGACGAGCGACACGCAGAGCGCGTCGAGCGCGTGCCGATCGGGCGCGTGGGGGAGGGGAGAGGCCTTCGCGAGCCCCTCCATCGCGGCGTCTTCGGCGACGGCCCACGCGCGCAGTTGTTCGAAGGGCCACGCGCCCTCGCGAATGGCGAGGAGCTCGTCGCGGTCGGGCCTGCGCACGCGCACCGCGCCCTCGGTGAGGATCTCGCGGCACATGCGCAGCAGGCGCACGACGTGGGCGCCGAACTTGGTGTCGTAGCCGTAGCGGGCCTCGAGCGCGGCGCGCTTCGGGTTGCGGCTCTTCTGCCACTGCGCGTAGGCATCCCAGTCTTTCGAAGCGGGCTCCGGGGGGGCGACGACCCAGCGGTGGTGCGTCTCGAGGCGCCGCAGCTGCGCCATCGCGTAGCCCGAGAAGGTGTGCCGCGCCTTCTTCGAGAGGAACATGTCGCGCGCCGCGAGGAGCCGCGCGCCCACGGGGGTCACCCCGAGGTGGTCGTCGGGGTGCGTGAAGAGCACCTCGACGATGCTCGGGTTGCAGTCGGCCGCGAGCTGCATGAACTTGCGTAGCTCGTAGACCACCGTGTCGGGCTCGGCGCACTCGGCCTGCTCGAAGCGCTGCGAGAAGCCGAGGTAGTACGCCACGGGGGCCACGGCGACGCCCTTCACGTCGAGGTCGCTCGCCGGCGTGGCGAGGCCGTACGCGTGCGAGCCGTGGCGCGTGAGAAACACCGTGCGCGGGCCGAGCCACGCGAGGTTGCCTTTGTATCCGGGGATCTCCATGGCGGGGCCGCGCAGTGTGGCGCCGTCGGCGGCGCGCGTCGAGGCGCTTGACTCACGGCGCGCAATGCCGCGACCCTGCCCGCGACTGTGTTGCTGCGATGACGACACCCTTCTCGCGATCCATGCGCTCGCTCGCGGCCGACGACGGGCGCTCATCGACCGCGGGGGTGCTCGGCGCCGCGACGCTCCTCGGGTTGTGGGCGGCGTGGCTCACCCTCGCGCGGGTGCCCGTGTACGAGCAGAGCGCGTCGGCGCGCGTCGAGGTGGGGCGCGCGGTGTTCCCCGTCGAGACGTCGGAGGCGGGCAGGGTGGCCGTCAACCGCATGCGCCTCGGGCTCGTGGTGCAGCCCGACGACGTGCTCCTCGAGCTCGACGTGCGGGCCGAAGAACTCCAGCGGTCCGAGACGCAGGCGCGCCTCGACGCCATCGAGCCCCAGCTCGTGGCCCTGCGCGCGCAGCTCACCGCGGGCGATCGCGCGCTCGCCGAGGGCGGCCGCGAGCACCTCGCCTCGCTGCGCGTGGCCCGCGCGCGGCTGCAAGAGTCCCGCGCCCTCGCCGCCAACGCCCGCGC
>CAISKJ010000817.1 GCA_903885885.1 uncultured delta proteobacterium | reverse complement strand
TCTCCCCTCGCGGCCCCGGTGCTGGCGCCCGTGGCGATGCCCGTCGCGCCCGTCGTGGCTGCTCCCGAGCCGGCGCGCCCGCAGGGTGTCAACAAGACCGTCCTGGTGACGGGCGTCGCGGTCGCGGTGATCCTCGTCGGCGGTCTCGTGACGGCCATGTCGATCTCGAATCGCAACAACCGGAGCGATAAAACACCACCCACCATAGCCGCCAACACGGCCGCCCCATCGGAGCCCGGCCCCGCCGCAGCGCCGGCTCCCGTCGCCGCGCCCGCCCCTGCGGTCGCTGCGCCCCCCGCGGCGGCCCCGCCGTCGGCGGCGCCCGCTGCGCCTGCGGCGCCCGAGGCCGCGGGGCGCGAGCGCTCCGAGCGATCGGAGCGACGTGAGCGTTCGAGCGGCAGCTCGGGTTCAACGACGGCCGCTGCGCCCACACCCGCAGCGGCTCCTGCTACGGCGCCTTCGCGCCCGGCGGCGGCGCCTTCGCGCCCCGCGGGCGGGCAGCGCAGCATCGATGACCTTCTCAACGCCGTGGGCACGCGCCCCGCGCCTTCGGCGGCGGCTGCTCCTACGCCCAGCGCGAGCGCTGGCGGCGGCGGTGACCTCCCCGAGACGCCCGATCGTGGCACCGTGCGTACCGCGCTGCAGAGCGTATCGGCCGGTGTTCGTGCGTGCGGTACGGGCCAGGGCGGCACCGCGATGGTGACCATCGTGTTCGCCAACACGGGACGCGTCACGACGGCCAACGTGAACGGCATTCCCCCGGGGCCGGCGGTGGGCTGCATCGTGACGGCGGTTCGCCGCGCGTCGCTGCCTCCTTTCAGCCGCGCGACCTTCTCGGTCACCTACCCGTACCCCATCAACTGACCTCGCGTGCAGCTCGTCGAGCTCGCACAACAGGCACTTCTTCTCGCGCTCACGCTCTCGGTGCCCGCGCTCGCGGCGGGCCTCGTGGCCGGTGTACTCGCTGGCCTCGTGGCGACCTCCGCGCGCCTCCACGACCCTGCGCTCGCTGCGCTCCCGCGGCAGCTCGCGGTGGCCGCTGCGGTGCTCGTCACGGGCGCCACCGGAGCGACCGCGATCGCACGCTTCGCTCGCTCGGTGTGGGCGGCGATTCCTACCCTCGTTCGCTGAGCGCCCATGGAGTTCGCGCCGCTCGTCGCGTGGCTTGTCGCGTCGCTGCGCGTGCTCCCATCTGCGCTGCTCGTGCCCGTCGGGGGAGCGGGCGCGTGGTCTCTTCCCCTACGCGTGGCGGTCGCGCTCACGCTCGCGGCGGGCGCGCTCGTCTCGCCCGTGCAGATCGACACCGCGCCGTGGCCGCTGCTGTGCGCGCGCGAGCTCACGGCGGGGTGCGCGCTCGCGCTGGTGCTTGCCACGCCGTTTCTCGCGCTCGACCATGCGGCCGCGTTGCTCTCTGCGGGCGACGTGCGCGCCGAGCCCGCGGGGCGCCTGGTGCGATGGGCAGGGGCCGCCGCGTTTCTCGCCGCGCGGGGACATCACGGCGTGCTGCGCGTGCTCGCCGCATCGTGGGAGCTCGTTCCTCCCGGGGCTCCGCGCCGCGATGGAGCATGGGTCGACGCATGCATTCGCGCGACGGGAGACGCCCTCGCGGGCGGCCTCGTCGTCGCGAGCGCGGGCCTCGTCGCCCTCGCTGTGGTGGAACTCTCGATTGCCCTGCTGAACCGCCTGGGGGCGCCGTTCTCGCGCGAGGCGTCGGCGCCGCTGCGCGGCCTCGCGGTGGCGGCCGCCGTGGCGGTGTCGCTGCGGGTCTGCGTCGAGGTCGCGATCGAGCTCGCCGTGCGGGCGTTGAGCCTCGCGCGCGCCTTGTAGCCCTTAGCGCTTGCGCGCCTTCTGCTTTCGCTCGACCTCTTCACGTACCGCGCGGGCGCCCATCATGTAGCCGATGAACACGCCGATGAGCAGCACGCCGGGGATGAACACCACGTGCTCGACGGTCGGAGTCACGGCTTGTCACCGTCGGGGGCGCGGCGCGCGAGGTCGTCTTCGAGGCGGCGCACGTCGCCCTCGAGGCGCGATGCCTTGCGGGCGATGAAGGCCACGTAGCCTCCGAGCACGAGGAGCACCGCCGAGTACGCCATCACGACCAGGCGACCGCCGGGGATGCGCTCGCGCGCGGCGTCGCCGAGGCCCGGACGAAACTCCATGGAGCGGTCGCCCGCGGCGGGGGCAGGCTGCTGCGCGATCGCGGTGAAGGGGGCGAGGGAGAGCGCGAGGCACAGGGCCGTCGCGCGCAGAGATGCGTGCGTGTTCACGTGTCGTGGTCCTCGTCGAGCAGGCCCAGAGAGACCGCCTCGGTGCGGAGCTCTGCGATGCGGGCCTCGCCCAGCGCGATGCGCGTGCGAAGGTAGAGAAGCGTGGCGGCCATGAGCGTGAAGGCCAAGAAGCTGACGCCGAGCGTCTGACCCATCTCGGGCGCGAGGCCGCCGCCGCGCGAGGTGATCACCGTCGGGTGCTGGCCGCGCCAGAGCTGCACGCTGAAGTGGATCACCGGCATGACGCAGGCGCCCATCACGGCGAGCGCGGCGGCGAACTTCTTCTCGGCCTCGCCCGTGGCCGTGGAGTGCAGCACCAGGTAGGCCACGAAGATGAGCGTGCCGAGGAGCGTGGTGGTGAGCCGCGGGTCCCACGCCCAGTAGACGCCCCAGGCCTTGCGCGCCCACAGCGGACCGGAGATGAGCACGATCGCCGCGAAGACCACCGCGAGCTCGGCGCCCGACTGGGCGAGCGCGTCCCACCCGGGGGTGCGCTGGGCGAGGTAGCCCGCCGAGCCCAGGACGCAGGCGGTGACGCCGATGTACATCACGTACGCGCTCGGCACGTGAAAGTAGAAGATCTTCTGCGTGAGGCCGCCGGCGGCCTCCTGCGCGACAGGGGCCCAATCGAGGGCCATGAACAGCGCGGCGGCCATCAACGCAAAGGCCACTCCCGCAACAACCGACATCCAGCGCATGATGGCGGCGGACCCTAGCACCCCCCGAGATGGACATCCATGCCCCTCGTTCGTAACGAAACCCTTGAAGATGCGTGGGAGAGCGTTCTCTCGACCGCGCTCGGACGCCGCGTCGACGCGAAGGCGCTCGCGGTGATGGTCGCGCGGCAATCGGCGCGCTATCGCGGAGAGTCGGTGATTCTCGCGCAGGCCGACGGCCTCGCGGCGCGCGCGCTGTTCTGGTTTGCGCGCGACGTTCACAAGTGCGCGCTGCCCGTGCACGAGCTCCTCGCGGCGGGGGCGATCCCTGAGCGCCCGTTGCGTGTGCTCGACCTGGGCGCGGGCCTCGGCGCCACGTCGCTCGGCGCGGCGCGCGCGCTGCGTGGGCGGCGCGTGGTGTCGCACGTGACGGCGGTCGACAACGACCCGCAGGCGCTCGCGATTCTTCGCCGCGTGGCGAGCGGCGCAGCGCGCGCGGAGCTCCTGCCCGCGATCGACGAGCTCGTGACCGAGACGCGCGACCTCGCGGTGCAGGGGTGGGACCGCGGCCTCGGCGAGTATGACCTCGTGCTCGCGGGGCTGTCGTTTGTGGAGCTCACGCGCGCGCTCGGTGACGAGGCTGCGCGCGGCCAGGCCATCGCGACGCACCTGGAGACCGCGCTCGCGCATGCGGCCTCTGACGGGGCGCTCGTGGTGATCGAGCCGGCCACCCGTGACGACGCGCGGGCCCTGCAGCGCGCCCGCGAGGCGCTTCTCGCGCGCGGCGTGACGGTGTTTGCGCCGTGCCCTCACGCGCGCGGGTGCCCCATGCTCGCGAGCGAGCGCG
>CAISKJ010000816.1 GCA_903885885.1 uncultured delta proteobacterium | reverse complement strand
GGCGATAGTCTTTCACCACGGCGCCGGTGGCCTCAACCTCGCGCCAGCCCGCGTGAAACTCTCGCACGCGCTCCCGCATCTCTTGCTTGAGCGCCGACACCTCGGGGTCGTCGGCCGCGTCGGGCTCGAGGAGGTGCGCGTCGAGGCCGCGCGCGGTCATCCTCGCTGCGTGGGCGTCGAGGTCGCGCAGCAATGACATCTGCCGCTCGAGCATCACGTTGAGTTTGGGGAGCAGCGCGTTCGCCTCGGCGACAGTGAAGATCCGCATGCGTTCTGACACGGTGGAAGGTCCTTTCCTCCAGCGGGTCGAGAGAGTCACCCGAGCGCCTGCGAAAGGGAAGCGTCCCTTTGCGCCCGCGCATTTCCTCCGCCGCCCCGTCGCCCCGTTGCCCCGCCGTGGCAGGCGGGCGTAGCCTCTCGCGCCACGCACCCGCCGGAGTCGTCGTCATGAACCCCGTTCGCCCAGCTGGAGTTCCGCAGGCGCCCGTCGCCCTCGATGGCCCCGCGCCGTCTGCGCCGTCCACCGTGGCGCCCCTGGGGCCCACCCACGCGACCGCGGGCGTCGCGTCCGCCTCGCCGACGCAGGCCGTCCTCGCAGACCTCCAGGCCGCCCGCATCGGCCCCGACGAGGCCGTCCGCAGGCTCACCGATCTGGCCATCTCCAACGCCCGCTGCCCGCCGTCGATGCGCCCCGCCGTCGAGGCCCGCGTGCGCGGCGCCCTCGCCCGTGACCCGCTCGTGGGACAGCTCCTCCGGCGGATGGGGACGACGGCTCCCGAAGAGTGATCGCTCAATGTGTGCCAATTGTGAACGATCCGAAGTGATACGTATTGTACCGTATTGGTACTCATGGGACTGCCTCACGACGTCCGGTACGGCACGAATCGAGGCATTGGGTGGGGCACGCACCTTGCGAAGTGTGCCTCCGTGATGCTGACACACGACGCGCTCTCCCTCGACGCACCGGTGTTCTCATTCGAAGAGCGCATGCTCAGCACTGCGCGCCGTTCTGTTCTGCTGGTCGAAGACGACCCCGACCAGCGGGTGCGCTACCAGCGCCTCCTGTGCCGCTGGGGCTACGACGTGACCTCGGTGGCGACCTCGTTTCACGCCGAGCGCGCGGTGCGCGAGGGCGCGGTCGACGTGGTGGTCTCCGACGTGATGCTCGCGGGAGACTCGGGCTTCGATCTCGCCCGCGGGCTCCGCGCGGCCTGTCCCGACGTGCCCGTGGTGCTCATGAGCGCGCACGCCCCCGCGGGCGCCGCCCGTGAGGCGCTGGGCCACGGGGCCTTCGCGTTCGTGCCGAAGACGGCCTCGGCGGCGGCGCTCGAGCGGGCGGTGTACGAGGCCCTCGTGCGGCGCGCCCTCTCGACGGGGGTGAGCCCTTCGTCGAGCGACCTCGCGGTGCAGCACCTCGACGCCGACGCGGAGTTCGTCGTCGCCCTGCGGCTCCTCTGGGTGGCCTGGCAGCCGGTGGTGCACACGCGCGACGCGCTGCGCTCGGGCTACGAGTGCTTCGTGCGGTCGAACTGGCCCGACCTCGCGCGCCCGTCGGCCCTCTTCCGCGTCGCCGCGGAGCGGGGCGAGGTGCGCACCTTCGGCCGGCAGATTCGCCGCGAGGTCGCCGCAGCCCTGGCGCAGCGCCCCGACATCCCCCAGGTGTTCGTCAACCTGCACGCCGAAGAGATCCTCGACGACCTGCTGCTCACCGACGCCGAGCCCCTCGCGCCGTACGCGCGTCGGGTGGTCTTCGAACTGGGCAGCGCGGCGTCGCTCGACACCCACACCGTGCTGGCGCCTCGCGTGCGCGCGCTGCGGGCCCGCGGGTTTCGCGTGGCCATCGACGACGTGGTGTCGGGCTGCGCGGCCCCCGACGAGCGATGGTCCGTCGAGCACGACGTGGTGAAGGTGAACCTCACGGTCGCGCGCAGCCTCGTGCGGTCCGACCGGCTGGAGCGGTACCTGCGCATCCTCTGCACGATGACGCACTCGTACGGCGCCGCGGTGGTAGTCGAAGGCGTCGAGAGCGCCGAGGAGCGCGCGATGGCCCTGAGCGCGGGGGCCGACTACCTCCAGGGGCACCTCCTGGGGCGTCCGTCGCTCCTGCCGGTGCCAGAGCCGCGATGATGCGCGCGAGGCCGTGTGCGATGAGCTTTGATCGTGCGAGCGAAGATCCCGTGGCAGCATCGGATCGCGCGTCGTCACGCTGGGAGGAGCCCGATGTCCAATCACGATGAAGAGAGCCGAATCGGGGGGCTGAGCCGTAGCCTGCACCCCAGCCCCTTGCGCGTCTCAAACGACGTGTTCGCGCGCGTCGCGATCGACCCCGACACGGCCGACCTGGTGCCCGCGTTTCTCGCGCGGCGCCGCGCCGAGCTCGTGTCGCTCATGCACGCCTTCGGGCGCAGCGACTACGACGCCCTGCGCAAGGCCGGGCACAACCTCGTCGGGTCGGGCGCGGGCTACGGCTTTCCGCGCCTCTCGGAGCTGGGCGCCGAGCTCTCGGCCGCGGCGCGCGAGAAAGATCGAGCAGCCTTGGCGGCCACGCTCGCCACGCTCTCCGAGCACATCGTCGCGTGGCACGAGCGCTACGGCTGAGGCCACAAGGTAAACCCCCACTGTGATCACCGAGCGCACGCCTTCTTCTTCCCCCGCAGGCGATGACACCTCACCCCTCGTGCTCGTCATCGATGACGATGAGGACACGCGCGCCCTACTCCGTCGCTGGCTCACCGGCGACGGGTACGACGTCGAGTGCGCCGAGTCGGGCGAGAGCGCGCTCCGCAGCCTGCACCGGATGCTCCCCGACGCGGTGTGCCTCGACCTCGAGCTCCCGGGCTGGTCGGGCCTCGAGACCCTCGCGCGCATCCGGGCCCACCACCCGCGCCTCCCCGTGGTGATTCTCACCGCCGACAGCACGGTCGGCACCGTGGTGAGCGCGGTGAAGAGCGGCGCGTGGGACTACCTCGTCAAGCCCATCGACCGCACGAAGCTCACCACCACGCTGCGCAACGCCGTCGAGCGCAACCGCATGGCCGTGCAGCTCGCGCAGCTCGAGCGCGAGGTGAGCGGCCAGCCCCCGATGGGCCTCGTGGGCGAGTCGACCGTGATGCGCTCGCTCCTGCGCCAGATCGACCGCGTGGCGCCCACCGACGTCACCGTGCTCATCACGGGCGAGAGCGGCACGGGCAAGGAGCTCGTCGCGCGCGCCATTCACGAGGGCAGCGCGCGGCGCGCCGAGGCCTGGGTGGCCGTCAACTGCGCGGCGGTGCCCGAGACCCTGCAAGAGTCCGAGCTCTTCGGCCACGAGCGCGGGGCCTTCACGGGCGCCGCAACGCGGCACCTCGGGCGCTTCGAGCAGGCCAACCGGGGCACGCTCTTCCTCGACGAGGTGGCCGAGCTGAGCCCCAGCGCGCAGGCCAAGCTCCTGCGCGTGCTGCAAGAGCGGCGCTTTCACCGCGTGGGCGGCGGCACCGAGGTCGCCTCGGACTTTCGTCTCATCGCCGCCTCGCACCGCGACCTCGCCGACGAGGTGGCCGCCGGGCGCTTCCGCGAGGACCTCTACTTTCGCCTCGCGGTCTTCGACCTCGCGGTGCCCCCGCTGCGCGAGCGCGGCGGCGACGTGGTGAGCATCGCGCGCGCCTTCCTCGCCGAGCGCGCCGCGCCGAACACGCGCCCGCTGCGACTGTCGTCCGAGGCGCAGGCGTGCATGATGGCCTACACCTGGCCGGGCAACGTGCGCGAGCTGCGCAACGCGATGGAGCGCGCCTCGGTGGTGGCGGCCTCCGACGAGATCGCCGTCGCCGACCTGCCGCAGCGCGTGCGACAGCCCGCGCCCGCGCCGCCGCCCGCGCCCGTGACCGACGTCGGAGCGGCCCCCGCCGCCGCGGCGCCCGCCGGGGGGCG
>CAISKJ010000815.1 GCA_903885885.1 uncultured delta proteobacterium | reverse complement strand
GGTACATCCCCGCGGAGCCTCGCCATGGTGTCGAGCTTCGAGGTCGTATACGCCGCGAGCAGCGCGCACACGACGGTCGCCGTTGCGACGCCCGCGAGCGGAGGCCGCGGGGGCAGCGCCAGGGGCTGCGGCGCCCGATACGGCGCGGCGGGCGGTGTCACGCCACCACCTCGACGAGCTCGCGCGTCGCGATGGCCAGACGCGCGGCGCCGCGCACCTCTTCGACGAAGGCGTCGCCCTCCTTCGCGGCGCACGCGGCCAGCACGGCGTCGGGGTCGGCCGCATGCGCGGGCTGCGTCGGCGCGTCGGCGCGCGCGCCCACCCGGTGCAGCGCCTCGGTCACCGCGGAGTCGAGGCGCACCCACGACCGCTGTACGCGCGCGGCGGGGCTGCGGTAGCCCGCGGTGAGGTCGACGTCGTCGAGGGCCACGTCGGCGAGGGCGCGGACCAGCGCGCGTTCGAAGGGCCCCGCGTCGTCGGCGAGGGCGCGCGCCCCGAGGCTCACGAGCAGCTCGCGGTGCGACGTTCGCGCGCAGAGCCCCGGGCTGTCGCGCCGCGGCGCGCGGGGCCAGTGCGCGGCCCGCCGCCACGCGTCGCGCTGCTCGACCGCGAGGAGCAGCTCGCCGCGCGACCACGACCCGAGCACGGCCGCGGCGATGGCGTCGTCGTCGCGCGCGCCCGGGTGCGCCCGCAGCGCGTCGAGCGCGCACGGCAGCGACGACACGCTCACCGCGCGCGGCATCAAGCGCTGCGACGCGCCCTCGGCTTCGAACACGCGCCCGGCCACGGTCTGCACCCAGACCTGGCTCCCGTCGGGGCCGCGGTAGTCCCACCGGTCGGCGAGCCAGAGGAGCGCCGAGACGCCGCCCATGAAGCCCGCCACGAGTGCTCCCCCTACGGTGAAGATCACGCGCACCGCGAGGGGAAGATGCGACCCGTCGCCGCGCCACACGCCGACGATCCCCATCACCAGATACGCCGTGACCGCCGTGGGAATCGCCGCGAGCAGCACGCGCACGAGCACGATGCCCGCGGTGCGGGGCCAGCGCGTCCACGCGTCGCGCGAGATGTCGCGCTCGCAGCGGCCGCAGGGTGAGGTTGTGCCCACGAGGTCACAGCCGCAGTGGGGGCACAGGGGAGGGGGCCGCATGGCGCCGCCATCCTACACACGGAACGCCGCGAGCAGATGCGCGCGACGCTCAGCGCGCGTGGAGGGTCATGCGCATCCCGTGGCGCGGCGACATGGTGACCGCGACGAGCTTCTCGACCGGGTGCCCGGGAACGAGGCGAAGGCTGAAGCGCTGCGCGAGCGTGGCGAGCAGCAGGCGCGCCTCCATGAGGGCGAAGTGCTTGCCGATGCACTGCCGCTGACCGGCGCCGAAGGGCGTGTACGCCCCGCGCTGCGCCTGCGCGATGCGCTCGGGGAGAAAGCGGTCGGGGTCGAAGCGCTCGGGCTCGGGCCACCACCGCGCGTCGTGGTGCGCGTGGTAGATCCAGAGCACCACGTCGGAGCCCGCCGCGACGGTGTAGCCCCCGAGCTCGACGTCGCGCGCGGCCACGCGCGGCACCGTGGTAACCGGCGGATACAGCCGCATCGACTCCGACAGCACCCGGTCGATGTAGGGGAGCGCGTCGGCGCTCGTGGGCGCGCGGCCGCCGAGCACCGCGTCGAGCTCGCCGTGCACCCGGGCCTCGACCTCGGGGTGCTGCGAGAGCAGGTACCACGTCCACGTGAGGGCCTGCGACGTGGTCTCGTGGCCCGCGAGAAACAGCGTGAGGATCTCGTCGCGCAGCTCGTCGCGCGTCATCGCCTGCGCGGCCCCCGACGCGTCGGGCTCGCTCGTCGCGAGGATGAGCGCGCTCAACAGATCGCCCCGCTGCGCGAGCGCCTCGGGGGCTTCGGCGCGCCGCGCGTCGATGAGCCCGTACACGATCTCGTTCACGTCGGCGAGGCCGCGCCGCACGCGCTGAACGCTGGGAATCGGCACCCACTCGGGCAGCACCGAGGCCGCGCCCGAGAAGTTGCGAAACGTGTCGAGGGCGCCCGCGATGCGGTCTCGCTCGCCGTCGGGGTCGTGGACGAAGAGGGTCTTCGCCACGATCGAGAGCGTGAGGCCCATCATGTCGGCGCCCACGTCGCGCACCTCGCCGGCGCGCCACCGGTCGCGCAGCGCGCGGGCGTGCGCCGTCATCGGCGCGGCGAGGGCCTCGATGCGCTTGCGCCCGAAGGCGGGGTTGATCATGCGCCGCTGGCGCCGCCAGAAATCGCTGTTCGAAGTGACGAGCCCGTTGCCGAGAAAGCGCCGCAGCTGCCGCGCGCCGAAGCCCTTCTCGGGCTTGCTGTAGTCGTTTCCGCGCGTCACCAGCACGTCGTAGATGTGCTCGGGGTGGCGCGTCACATACAGCGGCGTGCCGCGAAAGGTCGTCGCGTAGAGGTCGCCGTAGCGCTCGAAGCGGTCGCCCACGAAGGCGATGGGGTCGCGGCGAAAGGCGCGCAGATACCGAACGAGCGCGAGGGGGTTGTTGCCAACGGGCGGCGGGCCGGGCGGTGCGGTGTTCAGCGGAGTGCTCCCGCCGCCGAGCATGACAGATGCGCGCGGCGCGTGTGTGCTCGCTACGCCCCGCGCAGCGAGGCCACGTCGAGCGCCCACCGCTCGATGAGCCGCCGGAGGCGCGCCCGGCTCAGCCCGAGCGCCTGCGCCGCCTGCGCGACGTTGCCGCGGGTCTGCAGCAGCGCCTCCCACACCGCGTCGCGCTCGGGCGTCGGCGCGCTCGCCGACTCGTCGTCGGAGACCACCTCGTCGACGGGCTCCGCCGTCGCGCCGAGCGCCTGACCCGCGTTGGGATCGAGCGCGCTCGCCTCGAGCTCCTGGCGCTTCGTCATCGCCTCGAGGGCCGCCGCGCGCACCTCCATGGCGAGCTCGCGCACGTTGCCCGGCCACGGTCGCAGCAGGCACGCCTCGACGAAGCCCGCGGTGCACGGCGGCGCGTCGGGGCCCAGCGCGCGGAGCGTGCGCGCGATGTGATACCCGAGCTCTTCGCGGCGCTCGACGAGCGGCGGGACGCGCACCGCCGGTCGCCCCAGGCGATAGTAGAGGTCTTCGCGGAAGCGCCCGTCGCGCACGGCGTCGCGCAGGTCGCGCAGCGTGGCGCTGCACAGGCGAAAGCGCACCGCCACGGGCTGCGTCGCGCCCAGCGGGAGCACCGTGCCCGTCTCGAGCACGCGCAGGAGCTTGGCCTGCACGGGCAGGTCGAGCTCGGCCACCTCGTCGAGAAACAGCGTGCCCCCGTCGGCCTGCTGCACGAGCCCCGGCGCGTCGGTGGCGCCCGTAAACGCGCCGCGCGCCGAACAACAGCCGCTCGGCGAGCTCGCGGGGAATGGTGGCGCAGTTCACGCTCACCATCGGCCCCCGCGCGCCGGCGCTGGCGCGGTGAAACGCCTGCGCCGCGAGCTCCTTGCCCGCCCCGCTGGGGCCCTGCAGGAGCACGTGCGCGCGCCCCCCTTCGCGAAGGCCTCGAGGCGCGCGAGCACCGCCCGCAGCGCGGGCCCCGCGACGCGGTCGTCGCGCTCTTGCACGGCCGGCGCCGCGAAGGGCCGCACATCGTCGACGGTTATCAGCAGCGTGTGGCCGACGCGCACGATCAACGCGGGGCCGCGCTCGACGGCGCCCTCGCAGCGCGCGCCGTCGACCCAGGTGCCGTTGCGGCTCCCGCGGTCGACGCAGCGCCACCCCGCGGCGGTGCGCGTGAGGCGCAGGTGGCTCCGCGACACCCGCGGGTCGGCGAGGCCCGCGTCGTGGAGCTCGTCGCGGCCGATCTCGAGCGCGCCGCCGGCGCACGCGAAGGGCACGCACACGGGCCGCGCGATGGACCAGAGCACCACCGCGCCCGGCACCGGGGCGCCTCCGCTGCGCGCGTCGAGCGCGCTCGTGTCGTCGATGGTCTCGCTCACGGTGCTGACCTCACTACCCCAATGCGCGGCGCGTTCGCTACAGCGCGCCGACCAGGGCCACGAACGCTCCGCCCGCTGCGGGCCCCACGACGATCGCGCGCCGCG
>CAISKJ010000814.1 GCA_903885885.1 uncultured delta proteobacterium | reverse complement strand
GTGTGTGCTCCGGTCGCGTGCGACTGTGTTAGGGTCGGCGCATGCGTGGTGCATTCGGGCCGCAGCGGCTCGCGACGACGTACGGTGCGGTGCTCCTCGCTGCGGCGTTGGCCTCCGCCGCGGCGTGGATCCCCCTGGGCTGCGATCCCCCGCGGCGCGCGGCGGCGGGTCAGCCCTTCGCCGACAGCTTCGACCGCGCCGACCTCGGCGACGCGTGGCGCACCACGGGCAACGGCTGGCGCATCGAGGGCGGCGCGCTCCGCGGCGAGATGGCGCGCAACCACCCGCTGTGGCTCAAGCGCAAGCTCCCGCGCGACGCGCGCATCGAGTTCGACGCGTGGAGCGAGAGCCCCGCGGGCGACCTCAAGTGCGAGGTGTGGGGCGACGGCGAGTCGCACGCCACGCAGGCGAGCTACACGGCCACGAGCTACGTGGTGATCTTCGGCGGGTGGCACAACCGTCTCAATGTCATCGCCCGCATGAACGAGCACGGCGCCGACCGACAGGTGCGCGAGGGGCCGCGCGTCGAGCTCGGTCAGCACTACCACTTCAAGATCGAGCGCCGCGGGAGGGACCTCCGTTGGATCCTCGACGGCAACCCCCTGCTCGAGTTCAATGACACCGACCCCCTCGCGGGCCCGGGGCACGAGTACTTCGCGTTCAACAACTGGGAGGCCCTCGTGCACTTCGACAACCTCGTGATCACTCCCCTCTGATGGAGCGATAGGGAGAGCGCCGCCGTGACCCCCGCGGAAATCCAGCGAGAGCTCGAAGAGCTCGAGACCCGCCTGGAACGCCTTCGTATCAAGTACGACCAGTACTTTACGGGCATCGAGAAGATGCTGCCCTTCGTGGCGCGCAAAGACGTCGACCGGCGCTTTCAGAGTCTGCACCGCGAGCAGATGCGAAACACCGGGCTTCGCTTTCGCTTCCAGACCCTGGTGCAGCGCTTCACCAGCTACCAAACCTACTGGAACCGCATCACGCGCCAGATCGAAGAGGGCACCTTTCGCCGCGACGTGGTGCGCGCGCAGCGCATGGGCGCGGGCACCGCCGCGGTGCGTCGGGCCGAAGAGGGCGGCGCCCAGGAGCTCAACGCCGACGAGCTCGAGGAGCTCGAGCCCGAGCCCGAGGCGCCGCAGCCCGCCTCCTCGCTGCCCACGGGCTTCGACGCGCCCGCGGCGGTGCGTCAGCGCGCGGCGCCCCCGAAGCTCGACGACGCGAACGAGCCCTCCGTCGCGCGCCCCTTCCCCCGCGAGAGCGAAGAGGTGAGCATCCCGCCGCGCGCGATCACGCCGCCGCCGCAGCGCGCCGCCAGCGTAGCCCCGGGTCCCAACATCCAGCCCGTAGCCCCCGCGCAGCCCGTAGCCCCCGCGCAGCCCGTAGCCGCGCCCGGCGCCTTCGTGCCGCGCGCGCCGGGGCAGGTTCCGCCGCTGCAGCCCGTCGCGCGCCCCGCTGCGATGCAGCCCGCCACCGCGCCCCTCTCGCTGCGCCCGCCTGCGCAGCCGTCACCGACGACCACAGCCCCGCCGCTCGGCGCGCCGCCGCGCCCGCCCGCGGCCCCCGAGGCCGTCGCGAAGCCGCAGCCCCTGGTGCTCCCGCGGCCCGGGGCCTCGTCGATGCCGCTGCCTCGCACCGTC
>CAISKJ010000813.1 GCA_903885885.1 uncultured delta proteobacterium | reverse complement strand
GGCTTCATCGAAGACGTGCGCGCCACCTTCGAGCGCTTCTTCAACGCCCACGGCGACATGGAGCTCACGGTGCGCCCCTTCGAGCTCATGCTCGACAACGAGGCGGTGTACCTCGAGCGCGACCGCGAGCGCTCCCTCGCGCTCAAGCTGTTTCGCGACGGTGTGCGCAAGCTCATCCTCACGCGCGACACCGACTGGGGCGAGCTCACGCGGCTGCTCGAGATCCTCTCGATTCGCTTCGTCGGCGTTCGCATGAACGAAGACGACATCACCACCCTGTTGTGGAAGGCGGGCTTCGCGCACATTCGCGTCGAGGCCGTCGAGGGCTTCGTGCCCGACGACAACGACGACGACGTGCAGGTGGGCGCCGTCGGCGGGGTCACGCAGGCGCGCCAGTCGGCCGAGCGGATCTTCAGCGCGAGCTCGGCGCGCGTGGGCGACGTGGCCAGCATGCGCGTGCCCGACGACTTCGACCTCCCGATGCCGCGCCTGCCGCCGCCGGTGCGGCTCCAGTACCTGCGCTTGAACGACGTCGCCCTCGAAGACCTGCGCGCCGAGACCGACTCGACGCAGCTCCCCGAGGCGACGCTCCACGTCGTGCGCGAGCTCATGGAGGTGGCCGCCTCGCCCACCGACCCGCTCACCTTCGAAGAGACCGAACACTTCGTGCGCGAGGTGCGAGACTTCCTCCTCGCCGAAGACCGCATGGACGCGCTCCTCACCCTCTACGACGATCTGGCGCGCTTCCGCGAGCGGGCGCCGGCCGAGCGCGAGCGCATCGACGGGCTGCTCTCGGGCTTCGTCGACCCCGCGGCGGTGCGGCGGCTCATCCGCTCGGTGCCCAAAGACCTCGCCGAGCCCCCCGAGCGCCTCATGCAGCTCCTGTCGCGCGTGCCCGGCGACGTGCTCAAGATGTTCTTCGAACTGCTCGAGAGCGAGCGCGACGACCACTCGCGCAAGATCGTGCGGTACCTCATCGCGCAGCGGCTCCCGGAGCGCACGCGCGACGTCGTCGAGCGCTTCCGCGCGAGCCCCGGGCCCGTGGCCGCCGACCTCCTGCGGGTGCTCACCAACGCGGTGCCCGACGCGGCCACGCAGATCGTCACGCAGCTCATGGCCGGCAGCGACACCGAGGTGCAGCACGAATTCCTGCGCCTCTCGTCGGACATGCCCCCGTCGGCGCACCTGCGCGGCCTCCTCACGATGATGCTCAACGCGAGCTCCCTCGACGTGCGCGACCACGCGCTCGAGACCATCGCCGCCCGCGGCGAGAAGGGCGCCTTCCCCACGCTGCTGCGCCACGCCGAGGCCCGCGCCGACGCGGGCGCCTCGGCGACCGAGATGGCCGCCGTGGGTCGCGCGATGGCGCGCGTCGACGGCGCGCGGGCCTTCGAAGCGTTCAAAGAGTGGGTCGAGCCCAAGGGGTTCTTCAAGAAGCTCTTCAACGCCAAACCCCTGGTGGCGCGGGGCCACGCGGCCCTGTGGGGCCTGTCGCTCCTCGGCACCGCCGAGGCCGCGGCCATCGTTCAGCAGGTGTACACCAAGGGCGAGGCCGAGCTCCGCGAGGCGGCGCGCGAGACCATCGCGGCGAGCAAGGCGAAGGCACCATGAGCGACGAGAAGCTCGACGAGACCGCCGAGGCGCAAGCCCGCATCGCGAAGGCCCTCGACCGCGCCCGCGCGGGCGAAGACAAGGAGCTCGCCACGCAGGTGCGCGAGCGCGGCGAGCAGCTGGCCCACCTGCTCTCGGGCGCCGCTCGGATGACGCACATCCACCACATCGACAACAAGGCCTTCGAAGCGCCCTGCCGCGAGATGGCCGCGTCGATCGCGAAGCTCCACGACCTGCTCGGCCTCGTGCAGCTCGTGATGGTCGAAGACCAGATCTACATCAACGACATCCGCCTGCGCTTCGACGTGCGCAGCGAGGTGTCGCGCGAGCTCACGCAGCTGTGGCGCCGCCACGACACGGGCGGGGTCACGGTGCACGCGCCCATCGACGAGGCGCAGATGAAGGCCCTCGTGGTGGCCGTCGCCGCCGACCCGGCCCCCGCGGCCCCGCGCGCGGCCCTGCAAGCGGCCCTGCAGCGCGTCGGCATGGCGTCGGTGGAGCTCCAGCCCGTGTTTCGCTTCCGCCTCGGCGGCGAGGGGCAGCGGCAGCAGATTCACCGCGACGTGAAGGAGGTGTACGCGCAGTCGGCGCGCGTCATGGGAGACCTCTGGGACAGCCTCGCGCTCGGCCGCAGCCCCAACCCCCTGCCCGTGCGCAAGATGGTCACCGAGATGGTGGACATGAACGGCGAGCAGCGCGTCGAGGAGCTCGTCGCGGCCACGCGCGACACGCGCTCACCGGCGCACAACCGCCACTCGCTCCAGGTGGCCTCGCTGTCGGTGCTCATCGGCAAGGAGATCGGCCTGCCCGAGGCCGCGCTCGCCGACCTCGGCGTGGCCGCGTGCTTTCACGACGGCGGCTACACCACCGACGAAGACGGCTACGCGCCGCCCTTCGAGCGCCACACCACCGCGGGCGCGCGCCAGCTCCTCAAGCAGCGCGGCTTTCACGAGGCGCGCATCCGCCGCCTGCTCGTGTGCCTCGAGCACCATCGCACCTTCGACGACGACCGCAAGCCGTCGCTCTTCTCGCGCATCATTCACGTCGCCGACGACTACGACACGCTCACGCGCTACCGCCCGTCGGGCCCCCTCGTGGCGCCGCCCGACGCCCTCGCGCGCATGTTCGCCGCGGGCGGCACGGTGTACGACCCGACGCTCCTGCAGGCCTTCGTCAACCGCATGGGGATGTTTCCCCCGGGCAGCGTGCTCGAGCTCGACGACGGCTCGTGGGTGCTGTCGATCTCGGGCGTGCGGCACCCCTCGCTCTTCGACAAGCCCCTCTGCCGCCTGGTGCGCCTGCGCGGCGGCGCGCAGCCGCGCGACACCATCGACATCGACCTCGCCCTCGGGCGCCGCGTGGCGCGGGTGATCCGCCCCGAGTCGCCGCCCTGAAGGACTAACGTCCCACCTTGCGCTCGAGCTCGCCCCAGCGCACCGACCACACCACCGGACGCCCGTGCGGGCAGTGCCCCGCGAAGTCGACGCCGTCGAGCGCGAGGAGCAGCGCGCGGGCCTCTTCGTCGGCGAGCGCGTCGCCGCCGCGCACCGAGCCGTGGCAGGCCATCGTGGCGAGCACGAGGTCGACCGCGCGCGAGAAGTCGTTGCCCTGGCGCCCGAGCTCGGACACGAGGTCGCGCGCGAGGCGCCGCGGGTCGGCGCGGAGCATCAGCGCGGGCACCGCGCGCACGGCCACGGTGGTGGGGCCGATGGGTGCGAGGTCCATGCCGAGGGAGAGCAGATCGTCCGCGCGCTCCTCGACCAGGGCCACGTCCTCCGGCGAGAGCTCGACGCGCTCCGGGACGAGCATGGGCTGCATCGCGAGGGAGCGTGATTTGTAGGCCTTGCGAAGACGTTCGAAGGTCACGCGCTCGGCCGCCGCGTGCTGGTCGAGCATCACCACCCCCATCTCGCCCTCGCACAAGAGGTACATGCGCCGGAGCTGGCCCACGTAGCGCAGCGCGCCGAAGCTCCCACCCCCCGGGAGCTCGCTCGCGACGGGCTCCTCACGGGGCGCGGCGATGGGCGCGGCGACGACGGGCGCGGGCCGCGCGACGGGCTCATAGGGCTTCGGCGGATAGGGAGCCTGCACCAGCCTCGCCCACGGGTCTTGCGGGTCGGCCGGCGCCTCGACGAAGGCGCGCAGCGCGACCGGCGGCGCGGGGTCGGGAGCGGGCCGCGGGCGCGCGGGCGCCACCGCCGAAACCTCTTGAAAAGAAGGAGTCTCAACGACGTTCTCGGGCGCGGCGAGGGTGCCCTCGAGGGCGCGCGCGATGAGGGCGGGCGCCTGGTTCTCGAGCGAGGGCCCCGGGGCGAGGTGCTCGGCCCAGAAGTCTCTCGGGCGCACCGTGGCCTGCGCCCACGGAGCGGCGCCCGCGGCGTCGCGCAGCACGGCCGTCACGGCTTCGAACACGGCCCCCTGCGCGGCGAAGCGCACCTCGCTCTTCTGCGGGTGCACGTTCACGTCGACGTCGGCCGGGGGAACCTCGACGAGCACGGCCCCGACGGGGTAGCGCCCGCCCTCGAGGGTCGAGCCGTAGGCCTGCGCCACCGCGCGGAGCAGCACCCGATCGCGCACGTGGCGACCGTTCACGTAGAGGGCGAGGTGGTTGGCGCCGGACCGCGCCCGCTCGGGGGGCCCCAGGAGGGCCGTGACCTTCACGGGGCCGCGCGCGCCGCGGAGGTCGGCGAGCTTCTCGTCGGGCCAGAGCTCGCGCACGCGGCCGCCGATGTCGTGGTGCCGCAGGAGCTCGCGCACCACCTTGCCGTCGCGGCGAATCACGAAGCGCACGTCGGGGCGCGGGATGGCGAGGCGCACCACCGCGTCGACGCACGCGGCCCCCTCGGTCTGCGGCGTGCGCATGAACTTTCGCCGCGCGGGGATGTTGTAGAACAGCTCTTCGACGGTAATGGTGGTGCCCGTGGCGCAGCCCGCGGGGCGGAGCACGGCCTCGGCGCCCCCCTCGACCACGGCCTCGGCGCCCTCGTCGGCGCCGCGCGCGCGGCTCACGGCCTTGAAGCGCGACACCGACGCGATGGAGGGGAGCGCCTCGCCGCGGAAGCCGTAGGTCGACACCCCCACGAGGTCGTCGGCCGAGCGGATCTTGCTGGTGGCGTGGCGCACCACCGCGAGGCG
>CAISKJ010000812.1 GCA_903885885.1 uncultured delta proteobacterium | reverse complement strand
TCGCGCCGCCCGATCCGTATACTGACGTCAGTATACCGGTGTACTGACGTCAGTATACGGGCCGCCGCCCGCGCGCTACGCGCGGAGGTCGACGTGGCCGAGTGCCGTCGCCGCGCCGTTCACCAGCGCCTCGACGCGGTGCCGCCCCGGGTGGTGCGTGCGCGTTGTGTGCTGCCGAAACGACACGCGCCGCGAGACCGTCGCCGCCTCGCCGGGCGCGAGCGTCACCGTGCGCAGCTTGAAAACCTCGAGCGCGTGGTGCCGTCGGCTCTAGACGAGGTAAACCGTCGCCGACGACTACCTGCTGTGCGTGCGGCCCACGGGAGAAACCGTGACGCGCATCTCTCCCGCGGCGTATCTCCTCGGGCTCGGGATCCTGCCGCGCGCGTGGTGATCGAGGCGGAGGCGTAGCGAGCCTCGGCTGCCGCGGAGGTCAGCGATCGTGGTCGCTCGCCTCGGCGCGCAGCGCGGCGATCGTCTCGAGGTCGAGCAGGTCTTTCGCCCGGCCCGCAGCGCGCTTGCAGCGCTCGAGGCCGTCGAGCGTAAGAATGCGCACGGTCGTTGTGTAAAGCAGCTCCTGCTGCGAGGCGGCGAGGGCTTCTGCGTAGCCGCCGAGCCCTGGCACTGCACCCAACAGATCGACGTCGCCCGCGTCGCTGCGCAGCGTGAAGTTCAGCCCCGAGCGCAGCGTGGCCTCGTCGAAGAAGAAGGGCAGCTCCGGGGGAAAGTCGCGCAGCCTCGGATGAAACGGGGTGAGGGCGCGCGCGAGGCGTCGCAAGTTCTCACGCTCGCGGTCGTAGCAGAGGTCGAGGTCGAAGGTCGCACGGGTAGAGCCGTGCATGGTGAGCGCGATGCCACCGAGAATGACGTAGGCCACCCCCTCCGCGGCGAGCGCCTCAACGAGTCGTCGAGGGGCGAACACGCGCTCGGCTCCGCTGTGCTTCGATGAACGCTACGAGGTCGAGCATCAGCTCGACGCGCTCGGTGGGCGTGCGCCGCAGGTTCTCTCGGAGTTGCCCGATGTCTACGCTTGACGGGAGCAGTGCGAGAATGCGCTGGTCCCATGTGGGTTCGGAGCCTCCGTGGGAGGCTTCGGGCGTGGTCGTTTCTGCGCTGGGATCAGAGGGTGTGGTGTGGGGCATCGGTGGTCCTCTGGCGTCGGGTGCACCGTACGCACAGCGCCCGCGGAGCGCAACGCGTTCGACCTCGCGGGGACCTCACGCCGCTGCCCACTTCGCCCGCGCGCTACGCGCGGAGGTCGACGTGGCCGAGGTCCGTCGCTGCGCCGTTGACCAGCGCCTCGACGCGGTGCCGCCCCGGATGGTGCGTGCGCGTCGTGTGCTGCCGAAACGACACGCGCCGCGAGACCGTCGCCGCCTCGCCGGGCGCCAGCGTGATCGCGCGCAGCTTGAACACCCTGGCGCGCGTGGTGCCATCGGCCTTGACGAAGTGCACCGCCGCGTCGACCACGAAGCGCGCGGGCTCGGCCTCGAGGCTCTCGACGGTGACGGTGACGTCGAGCGCGTCGCCGATGACGAGGCGCTTCGGCGAGAGCGTGCCGCTCACCCGGGCCCGCACGTCGGCGCGCGCGCCGAGCGCCGCCAGGGCCTCGGGGTGGCCCTGCTTCACCAGCGTGCGGAGCGCGTGCGCGAGGAGCTTGCGACGGGGCTCCGGCGCGTCGTGGGCCCAGCGCGCAGCGAGCGCGATCACCCGCGCGGGATGGGTCTTCGTGAGGTCGTTGAGGTGGTTGGCCACGGAGCGGCGCACGTACTCCGAGGGGTCGTCGCGGAGGCGCTCGAGGAGCGCCAGCGTCGGCGTCGGGTCGCCGTCGAACACGGTGAGCCGCGACGCCCACGGGAGCCGCGGGCGCGTCCCTTCGGAGACGAGCCGACGCACGTGCGCGGAGGGATCGTCGGCCCAGCGATCGAGCACGGCGAGCATCGCGGCGGTGTGTCGCTCGAGGAAGGGACGCACCGTGAACTCGGCCGTGAAGCGCTGCGTGAGGGCGTGCATCGCAGCCACCGATGCGTCGAGGTGGTCGAGGCCGTGCTCGGCGATGAAGTACGCGTGCGGGAGGTAGCGAAACACGCTCATCCCGAAGTCTTCGGTGCGGTCGAGGGGCGGGTCGAAGCTGCGCACGATGACGTCGAGCGCCGCAGGCACCTCGCGGGGGAGCACGTCGCGCATCACGCCGCTCACGAGCCGCGCGCGCGCGGTGAGACCGCGGTCGCCGAAGCGCGCCCCGCGCCGCACGAAATCGTCGACGTCGACAGCGGGATACGCACCGTGGAGGGCGTGCGCGATGGCACGCACGGTGTCGGCGTTGAAGCCGTTCTTGAGCGCTTCGGCCACGCGAACCTCGGGCGGTGAGGGGAGCGGTTACGGCGCCGTAGCTTCGGCGCCGTGCGATACAGGGGGAGTGTAGGGGAGGGGAGCGACGCGCGGTGCGCTCAGTCGCGGCGGTACATCGTGACGACGCACGCGCCGCCGAGGCCGAGGTTGTGCTGCAGCGCGACGCGCGCGTTGGCCACCTGGCGCTTCTCGGCGCGGCCCTGGAGCTGCCACACGAGCTCGGTGCACTGCGCGAGCCCGGTGGCGCCGAGGGGGTGACCCTTCGAGAGAAGACCGCCCGAGGGGTTGGTCACGAAGCGGCCGCCGTAGGTGTTGTCGCCGTCTTCGATGAACTTCTCGGCGCCGCCCTCGGGGCACAGCCCGAGGCCCTCGTAGGTGATCACCTCGTTGGCCGTGAAGCAGTCGTGGAGCTCGACCACCTGCACGTCTTGAGGCCCGAGGCCCGCCTGCGCGTACACCTTCTGCGCGGCCGCTTTGGTCATGTCGGCGCCGATCATCTTGATCATCGAGTCTTGAAAGCTCGACTCGAAGTCCGTCGCCATGGCCTGGGCCGCGATGTACACGGGGTTCGAGATGTTGTGCTTCCGCGCGAACTCGTCGGAGCACACGATGGCCGCCGCGGCGCCGCAGGTGGGCGGGCAGCACTGGTAGCGCGTGAGGGGGTCGAACACCTCCGGCGCGGCCATGATCTCTTCGAGCGAGAGCAGGTCGCCGAAGAGCGCGTAGGGGTTGCGGTTGGCGTGCTGCCGCGCCTTCACCGACACCTTGCCGAAGGTCTCGCGCTTCGTTCCGTACTTCCACTGGTGCTCGCGCGCCGCGCCGCCGAACATCTGCGCGGTGAAGGGCGCCTGGTTCACGCCCTGCACTTCGGTCATCACGTTGACGTGCTTGTCCATGGGGTTGGTGCGATCGGTCCACTTGGCCCCGAGCGCGCCCTTCTCCATCTGTTCGAAGCCCACGGCGAGCACGCACTCGGCCACGCCGCCCTCGACGGCCTGCTTGGCGAGCATGAGCGCCGACGAGCCCGTCGAGCAGTTGTTGTTCACGTTGAACACCGGAATGCCCGTGCGACCCACCTCGTACACGGCCCGCTGCCCGCACGTGGAGTCGCCGAACACGTAGCCCGCGTAGGCCTGCTCCACCTCGGCGAAGTCGATGCCCGCGTCTTTGAGCGCCACGCCGATCGCGTCGCGCGCCATCACGTTGTACTCGTCGCTCGCGCCGGGCTTCTGAAACTTCACCATGCCCACGCCGATCACGTTCACGCGTCGTCCCATTGTCGTCTCCTTCAGGTTCGTTGCGGTCGTTGCGTGAAAGCGCTCACGCGAGCTTGTTCAGAAGGCCGAGCCGACCCGCGAGCCGCACGTCGCCGTCGACGCGCAGCGTGCCGTGCATGAAGAGCGACTGCGCGCTCGCCTTGCCCGCGGCGAGGGCCGCGAGGTCGTCGTCGTTGAGAATGAGATAGGCGGCCGCGTCGGTGGCCTTCGCCTCGCTCACGGTGGCGCCGTCGAGCACCCAGGCGCGGTTGAGGTCCTTCACCGTAAACTGCACCTTCGCGCCGACCTCGGCGCCGAGCTCCGGCGACTGCGCGAGGCGCTCGCCGAGGGCCTTGAAGAGCCCCGGAGCCTTGGGCTCCTTCGCCGCGACAGGCGCCGCCGCAGGGGCGCTCGCCGCCGCCGCGGGCTTGCGGTCGGCCATGGCCGCGGCCACGGCGCCCTTGTCGATCTTCTGGAGGAAGTCGAGCTTCTGCGACGCCATGAGGTCGCCCGAGATCTTGAGCTTGCCCGACGAGAAGAGCTTCATCGGGTTGGCCTTGCCCGACACCATGGCCATGAAATCACTGTCGCTCAGCTCGAGCGTGCACTCGGGCTTCGCCGTCTCGCCCTGGGCCACCTTGTTGGTCTTGAGGTCGAGCGTCCACACGCTGTCGGGCGCGCTCAGCTTGAACTGGTACACCTTCGCGATCTTCGCGCCGACATCGGGGTTCTTCTCGATGTACACGCCGATGCCTGCGAACACGTCGGCGCTCGTGGGCTCCGCGGGCTTCGCCACCTCGGGCGCCGCCGCCGCCGCACCGCCGCCCGCACCGACGCGCTCGTGCATCGAAGCGATCACGTCATTCGGGTCGACCTTCATGAGGAAGTCGAGCTTCTGCGACGCCATG
>CAISKJ010000811.1 GCA_903885885.1 uncultured delta proteobacterium | reverse complement strand
TTCGCGTGCGCGCGCTCGACATCGAGCTCCGCTCGCGGGTGCAGTGGCGCAGCGTCGCCCAGGTTCGCCACGGGGTCGAGCTCGACGACGACCGCGACATGTGGCGCAACAAGCTCAACCTCGAGTGGGGCTTCGCCTCGCCCTTCACCGTGAACGCCTTCGTCGAGCACTGGACGCGCCTCGACACGGGCTTCACGCACGACCGCTTCCGCGTGGGCGCGGGTGTCTCCGCGGAGGTCGCGCGGTGGCGCTTTCAGCTCTACTTCCAGCGCGACATGCCCGACGACATCGACCAGCCCAACGTCAACATGCTCGGCCTGAGCGCGCGATGGACGCTCGACCTCACCCGCCACTGAGGGCACCGATGAGACACGCACTCGCACTGGCCCTCGCGCTCGCGCCCCTCGCCGCGCACGCGCAGAACGCGCCCCGCCCCGCCCGCTGGCACTTCAGCGCAGAGGTGGGCGCGGGCACCATGCTCCACGACTTCGACCACGACGCGCTGAGCCTCGCGACCCCGACGGTCATGGTCACGCCGCGCCTCGGGTTTCGCGTGTGGGGCCCCCTCTTCGTGCAGGCGGGCGCCACCTACGGGCGCTTCGTGCGCGAGCGTCGCGCCATCTCGCTCGCGGCGGGCACCGCGGGCGTGCGCGTCGAGCCGCGCGTGGGCGCCATCGGACACCTGCGCTTCGACGCCAACGTGGGGGTGTTTCTCCCCGGCTCGGTGGCGCGGCCGGGCTACGACCTCGGCGCCGCCTTCGAATTCGACCTCACCGAGCACCTCTCGGTGGGGCCTTTCGCGCGCTTCGCGCACGTGATCGATGGGCGCGAGGGCTACGCCACCGCCGACCTCCCGTACGTGGCGCAGCCCGCGCAAGACACCGACAGCATTCAATGGTGGACGGCGGGTCTCGCGATCACCCTCCACGAACGTCCGAAGCGACCGCGCGCCGAGCGCGGCCCCGCAGCGCCTCCACCCGCCGGAGAGAGCACACCATGAAGCGTCTCGTGAGCATCCTGGCCGTCGCGGCCGCGTGCGCCTCTTGCGCCAACGACGACCCCGTCGCCGCGCAGCTCCCGTTCAACGAGGTGGGCGCGACGGGCAGCGATTTCGTCGAGCTCTACAACACCAGCGGCGCGCCCCTCGCCGTGGCGGGCTACGCCGTCACCGACAGCCGCACCGACGGGTTTCCGCGGATCAGCAGCGCGATTCGCATCCCCGCGGGCACCACCGTGCCCGCCAACGGGTACCTCGTGGTGCTCTTCGAAGGCGAGTGCCCCACCGCGGGCGCGGGCTTCGTGTGCGTGCGCGGCACCGCCGGCGGCGTCTCGCAGACGCGCGGCGACACCGTGCACCTCCTCGACCCCGAGAACCAGGTCGTCGCCTCGGTCACCGTGCCCCCCGAGGCCGCCCCGTCGGGGTGGACGTGGGGGCGCTTCCCCAACGGCACCGGTGCCTTCAAGGCCACGCGCCGCACGCCCGGCGCGATCAACCGCGAGTAGCGCTCACCACCGCACCCGCGTGAGCAACGGCCGCGCGCCGAGCGCGCCGTCGCCGAGCTGCCCGTCGGCCCCGTCGCCCCAACACCACACGCTGTCGTCGACCACGATCGCGCACGCGTGCCGCGCGCCCGCCGCCACCGCCGTGAGGTTGGTGCGCACGAAGCCCATCACCGGCATCGTGGGGCGCGCGCGGGCCAACGCCGTGCCGTCGCCGAGCTGCCCCGCGTCGTTGGCGCCCGCGCACGACACCGCCGTCCCCTGCAGCGCGCAGGTGAAGCCCGCCCCCGCCGCGAGGGGGTTCGCCTGCCACGCGTCGACGCGCGCGGGCCTCGCGATCGCCGCCCCCGTCACGCCGTCGCCGAGCTGCCCCGCCGCGCGGTCGCCCCAGCACCACGTGGCGCCGCCCGCCGTCGCGCACACGTGCCGCGCGCCCGCGGCGATCGCCGTCACCGCGTCGAGCGCCACCCGCGCGGGGCCCTCGCGCGGCGACAGGGACCCGCGTCCCAG
>CAISKJ010000810.1 GCA_903885885.1 uncultured delta proteobacterium | reverse complement strand
TGGCCACCTGCGCGGGGGGCGTGTGCGGCGCCGTGGTGTGCCCGCCGGGCAGCGGCTTCACCGACTGCAACAGGGTGGCCGCCGACGGCTGCGAGGTGAACACCAGCACCGACGTGAACAGCTGCGGCATGTGCGGGACGCGCTGCATGCTCGCCGACGCCACCGCGGGGTGCGCGCTGGGCGCGTGCACGGTGGAACGCTGCAGCGAAGGGTTCGGCGACTGCAACGGGCTGGCCGCCGACGGCTGCGAGGTCGACCTGCGGGTGACCGTTGACCACTGCGGGATGTGTGGGCGCGCTTGCGTGTCGGGCCCGCACAGCATGTCGACCTGCATGGCAGGCACCTGTGGCCTGGCCTGTGAGGTGGGGTGGGCCGACTGCAACGGCATGGCCGCCGATGGCTGCGAGGTGAACATCGGTGCCGACGTGAACAACTGCGGCATGTGCGGGGCGCGCTGCACGGTCGCCAACGGCGCGGCGGCCTGCGCGGTCGGGGCGTGTGCGATCGGGGCGTGCGCGCCGGGGTTTCGCGACTGCGACGGGCGCGTCGACAACGGCTGCGAGACGCGCACCGACAACGACGTGGCCAACTGTGGCGTGTGTCGCAACCGCTGTGCGCTCGTCGGCGCCACGGCGGCCTGCGCGGGCGGGAGCTGCGTGGTGGCGACCTGCGCCGCCGGGCGCGCCGACTGCAACGGGCTGGCCCGCGACGGCTGCGAGGTCGATCTCGCGACGTCCGATTCTCACTGCGGCCGCTGCGGCGTGAACTGTGGCAGCGCCCACTGTGTCAGCGGCGCGTGCCGCTGCACGGGCGCGGGGTACCTGTTCCTGTGCGCGTCGACGCCCGTCTCGCCGCTGCCCTCTTGCTGGAGCGGTACCGTGGCGTGTCAGACGGCGGTGCGGTGCCCCGGTGATCCCGACTCCCACGCGTGTTCCGTGGCCAGTGCTCGCTACGACTGCACCCGGCGCACCTGTGTTTGAGAGGGGCTCGGACCGTGCCTTCGGCTCGCGCGCTCGGTGTTGCGGGGGTATCGGTGTTTGTTGGCAATCTGTAGGGGTATTTACGGTGTTGCGTAGGGCGTGGTACCGACGTCACGCGTGGCGTGCGCGCGCCACGTTCGCATCGGGCGCGCGGGCCACTGCGGAGCGCGGCGCGGCAGGCGAGACGAGGTTCCACATGCCTCCGCAGGAGTGGCGACGATGCGACGGTTGACCGGTGCCTTCGAACTCGCAGAGGGTGCCCGCTTCGGGGCCTACCGCATCGATGGGGTGCTGGGCGCGGGGGCCATGGGCGCGGTGTACAACGCCACGCACACGGGCCTCGAGAAGCCCGTGGTGGTGAAGGTGCTGCGGCCCGAGTGGGCGTCGAACGTCGACGTGCGCGCGCGCTTCGTTCGTGAGGGGCGCGCGGCGGCGGCCATTCGACACCCGCACGTGGTCGACGTGACCGACGTGGGCGAGCTCGACGGAACGCCGTACCTGGTGATGGAGCGCCTCGTGGGCGAGACGCTCACGGCGTTCATCGCGCGGGGGCCGGGGATGCCGCCGGAGCTCGCCGTCGACGTGCTGCTGCCGGTCTGCGCGGCGGTCGACGCGGCGCACGCCGCGGGCGTGGTGCACCGCGACCTCAAGCCCGACAACCTGTTCGTGACGCGCACGCCGTCGGGCGAGGTGCACCCCAAGGTGCTCGACTTCGGCATCTCGCGCGTGACCGGCGACGGGGGGCAAACCGGCACCACCGCCACGCTCGGCACGCCCGCGTACATGGCCCCCGAGCAGATCGTGAGCTCGCGCGACGCCAACGCCCTGAGCGATCAGTACGCGCTCGGTGTGATTCTCTACGAGTGCCTCACCGGGCGGCAGGCCTTCAAGGCCGAGAACATCTACGTGGTGCTGCGCATGGTGGGCGACGGGGTGTTCACGCCCCCGCGGGCGCTGCAGCCCGCGCTGTCGCCGGAGCTCGAGGCGGTGGTGCTCCGCGCGATGGCGCGCGACCCGGGGCAGCGCTTTCCCTCGCTCAAGGCCTTCGCGGCGGCGCTGCTGCCGTGGGCCAGCATGCGGGCGCGGGGCAGCTGGGCGCCGCTGTTCGCGGCCTACGCGCAGCATGGCGCGGCGACGGGCGCGCCGCTCCCCGACCTCTCGTCGACGATGCCCGCGGGAGGGCCGCCGCAGCCCCTGTTCGCGCCGCCCGACACGCTCAATCGCGCCGCGCTCGAGAAGCTCGACACCACCACCGCTGTGGGCGCGCGGGGCGGGGCGCGCTTCGTGGTCGTGGCCGCGCTGGCGGCGGTGCTCCTCGCGGCGGCAGGCTTCGGTGGCACCGCGTGGGTGCTGCGGGAGCGCAGGTCGGTGCCCGCCGCTTCGCCGTCGTCGCCGCTGCCTTCGCCGACGCCGGTGGTGGCGTCGCCCTTCGCCGCGGCGGCGTCGCCCGTCGCGGCGGTGGCCGTGCCCGTTGCGGCAGCGCCCGCGGTGGCAGCACCGCCGGTGGCCCCCGTGGTAGCCGCGGTCGCCGACGCGGGCGTCGCGCGCGCGCGAGGAGGCGTCGGGCGTCGCAGTCGCCGAGCCGCCGGCGCCGTCGGGGCCGCCCCGATGGGTGCGCCGCTGTCGTTTCCTTCGTCGCCGGCTGCGCCCTCCGCGGCCGATGATCTTCCCCCGTGAGCGCCGCCGCGCGTCGCCCGCCGTTGCCGCAAGGAGCCTGTGTGTCTGCCATGAATCTCTCGCGCGCCCGAGGCGCGCCCCGCGTCGTGGGCCCGTTGCTCGTGGCCGCGGCGCTGTCGCTGACGCCGCAGGTCGCGCGCGCGCAGTCGGTCGAAGACGCGCTGCTCGCAGACTGCTACCGCCTGCGCCGCGAGGGGAATTTCTCCGAGGCGCTGCTGCGCTGCTCGGGCGCCGTGGCGGCGTCGCGTACGGGGCGCTCACTGGCGCAGCTCGCGCTGACCGAGGTCGGCCTGGAGCGATGGGCGTTTGCCGTTGCGCACCTCACCGCCGCGCTCGACGACCGTGAGCACCCGTGGGTGATGCAGAACCGCGCGTCGCTCGAGCGCACGCTGCAAGAGGCGCGGTCACACCTCCCAGCCGACGCGGTGATTCCGGCGGTGCAGCCGGTGCACGTGAGGCAGCCCGCGGCCGCTGCGTCGCCGCCCGCGGCGCCGCCTGCGCCGCCGCCCGTCGTTGCGGCTCCGCCGGTTGCGCCCGCGTCGCAGCCCGCGCCGAGCCCGACTGCGCTCGTGTCGCCCGCGGCTGCCGTTGCGGCTCCGTCGGGCCCGTCGACGCGCCGCGTGCTGGCCTTCGTGGCGGGCGGTCTTGCGGTCGGTGGCTTCGGCCTCGCGCTGGGCGCGTGGGGCCTGCGCGAAGGGGGCGTGCGCGACTACAACGCCGCCTGTCCGAGCGGCGCCGCCGAGGCGGGCACGGTAGACCGCTGCACCACGGCGCGCGAGGCGGCGCAACGCGACGCCGGCACGTGGGAGACCGTTGCGACGGCGGGGCTCGTTGCCGGCGGCGTGTTCAGCGTCGCGTCGGCGGTGCTGTTCGCGACGGAGTCCGCCTCGCGCAGTGCAGCGGCGCGGGTGCGGTGTGATGTTCTTCTGGGCGCGGCGGGCGGCCCGTGCACGGTGAGGTTCTGATGACGCGCGGTGTCGTGTGTTTCGTCGCGGTGTGTCTGGGGCTGGGGGCCGGGTGCACGCCGCTCAATGAACTGCCGACGCGCCTCGATGCGAGCGCGCCGGAGGATGTGATCGCGCCGGAGGATGTGATCGCGCCGGAGGATGTGATCGCGCCGGAGGATGTGATCGCGCCGGAGGAC
>CAISKJ010000809.1 GCA_903885885.1 uncultured delta proteobacterium | reverse complement strand
GATGGCGTCGCGGAGCAGGGTGATGAACTTCCGCTGCTCCTCGATGCGCTCCTTCGAGTTGATGAGAATGGCGTCGAGGTCGAGCTTCGACTTCTTGCGCGCGTGGTCGATGTTGCGCGGAATGTTCGACAGGTACTCGTTGGTGAGGTCGACGAAGTCGCTCTTCGAAGACTTCTTCGACCCGTCGAGGAGCTTCTCGACCTTCTCGAGAATGTCGGCGCCCTTGTCGAGCTGCGAGTCGTGCAGGTTGCCGAGGGGGGCGTCCTTGGTGGCGCCCGCCGACGACGAGAGGCCCGCGGCCACGGCCTGCCCCGTCGAGCCGTAGAGGAGCTTGAGGAGGTTCTCCACCTCGGGGTGAAAGCTCTTCGTGCGCGGCGCCGCGGCCTTCTTCGGGGCGGCGGTGACGACGACGCCGGCCGCGACGGCCTTGGCCTTCTCGTCGTCTTCTTTGCGCATCTCGAGCTTCGTGTACCCCTTGGCGGTCTTCTCGCTCACCTTCTTGTTCATGGCGCTCTGGGCCTGCGCGAGGCTCGACGCCATGACGGTCTGCGTCTGCCCGGCCTGGCCTACGCGCCCGTAGGTGAACACGACCTTGAAGCTGCCGCCCCCGAGGTCGTGAATCTGGGCCTTGTAGAACTTGTTCGAGCCCAGCGTGGTGGCGCCGGTCTTCTTGCCCGTGAGGTCCGTCCAGTTGAGGGTGACCTCTTCGACGATCTTGGCATCGGTCATGGCGGTGCGTTCCTACGGAGGGGATTGGGAGCTGCGGCGGGGTGTTGCGGTCAGTGGCGAACGATCTCGACGCGGCCCGAGAAGACCCGCGCCACGAGCTTGTCGCCCTGCGAAAAGGCCGACGCGATGAGCGCGCGCGGCACGTGGAGCAGCGACGGGTGCTCGTACTCGATGGTGTTCGCGAGGGCGTCTTCGTCGCCGTCGTCGGTGGCCTCGGCGAGCACCACCTTGCCGTGCTCGGTGTCGACGTACGCGTACACCGCGTCGCCCACGATGCCCGCGTTCATGAGAAGCTGGCGGGCCACGCGCGCGCGGCCGTCGCGCCCCACGTTCACCGGCGCCTCCACGCTGTGCGACGAGATGCTCGCGTCGTCGTTCTTCGACGTGCTGGTGCTCACCGGCGGAATGGCGAGCTGGTTGCGCATCGTGTCGTCGTAGAGGGCCGGCGAGTGCTCGGGCAGGTGATAGAGGTACGCCTGCGTGGGGGTCTTCGCGTCGGCGAGCACGTCGATGAGCGAGTGCTGATAGTCGCCCATGGCGTGGCGCTCGAAGAGGTCGCGCACGACGGGCGAGATCTGCCGGTGCCGCACGTCGGGGAGCGTGGTCTTCACGGCGTTGGAGACGTCGAGCGCGGTGAAGAGCGCGCCCTGGGCCGTGAAGTTGTCGACCACGCGCTGCGTGACCGCGCGAAGTGTGCTGTCGTCGGTTTTTGTCGTCATGGCGGGGCCCATGAGTCACGCACAAGCCCACCCCTGTCAAGCGCGCCCGGACATACTGTGACCGCCCCGCGGAACGCGGCGCGCGCCATGATTTAAGCCCTTACGGGTCTTCGACGGCGCCCTCGCGGTCGTTGCCGGCGAGAAAGTCGCGCACGCGCTCGTCGGGGTGGGCGCGCATCGCGGCCGGCGTGCCCTCGCCGAGCACGCGGCCGTCGCGCATCATGGCCATGCGGTCGGCGACGGCGCCGGCGAGCGCCATGTCGTGGGTCACCATGATCGACGCGATGCCATAGGTCTTGTGGAGGCCCTCGATGAGCGCGCCGACGCGGTGCGCGTTGATCGGGTCGAGGCCCATCGTGGGCTCGTCGTAGAGGATCACCT
>CAISKJ010000808.1 GCA_903885885.1 uncultured delta proteobacterium | reverse complement strand
CGTGGCGGCCGGGGCCGCGCTGGGGTGCGCGGTGTTGTACTCGCGGATCACCTGGCCGGTGATGTCGTACTGCGTGCGCGACCACACGACGGCGCCCTGATCGAGGATGGCGTCGTACTCGCCGGAGTCGCCGATGTGCGACACCACGCCCTGGAGGTTCACCAGAATGGACTTGGTGAGCTCAGCTTCTTTCTGGGCCAGCTCCTGCTGGTACTCCAGGTAGTTCTGCTGAAGCTTCACGAACTCCTGCTGGTACTCGCCCATGCGCTTCTCGAGGGCCTCGCGAGAGATCACGTTCTTCTGCTTCTCGATGTCCTCCTTCATGCGCTTGAGGGCCTCTTGACGGGAGTTGAGCTGCTCCTGCCGGGCTTCGAAGAGCTTCTTGAGCTGGGCCTTCGCGCGGCGACCGTCGTTGGTCTCGAGCAGCGCGCGCTGCATGTCGACCACCGCGAAGCGAACCTGCGCGTACACGCGCGGCGCCCCGATCGCGAGGGCGAGCGCCACGAGGAGCGACACAACACGGCTGCGTCCGCGCTCGGTGGCAAAGAAGGAGGAGAGAGAGAGACTACGCAATGGACCTCCAGAGGCGCGCGACCCTACTCACGGGCATTACCCGGGGTCAAGCGATCATGACTGCCGCGCGCGTGGAGAATGAAACGGAGAGCGGGGCCCCTCGCTTCACGTGAAGCGAATGCCGTTGTCGATGCGGTACTTCACCCACTTGTAGCCGAGCCAAGCGCTCGCGCCGAGCCCCACCACGCCCACGACGGGAGACGCTCCCACCGCGATGGCGACCGAACCCACCGCCGCGACGGCCGCCACGGCGCCCTTCTTTCGCGCCTCGTTGGCCTTCGTGTCACGCATTGATCCCGCCATGATTTCGCCTCCCGTTGAGTGGTTGCGACGCACCGTAGCACGATCGCGCTACGTCGATGCGCCGCCGCCCTGCGGGCGCAGAAGCCCGATGCCCTCGTAGGTGAAGCCCTGCGACTCGGGGTCGACGGAGGGCCACACGTTGCGCCCGTCGAGGAGGAGCTTGCGGCGCATCTGGTTCGAGAGGCGCTCGAGGTCGGGCGAGCGGTACTCCTGCCACTCGGTGACGAGCACCAGCGCGTCGGCACCGACGGTGGCGTCGTAGGGGTGGTCGACGAAGATCACCTTGTCGGCGATGGGCCCGAGCGCCGCGCGGGTGGTGTTGCGCGCCGCGGGGTCGTGCGCGCGCACCTCGGCGCCGGCCTCGACGAGGCGCGTGATGAGCGTGAGCGCGGGCGCCTCGCGCACGTCGTCGGTGCGGGGCTTGAACGCGAGGCCCCACACGGCGATGCGCTTGTCGGCCACGCTCCCGAGGTGCTTCACCAGCTTCTCGAAGAGCAGCGCCTTCTGGCGGCTGTTGACCTCCTCGGTGGCGCGCACGAGGCTCAGGTCGACGCCGTGCTCGCGCGCCAGAAAGAGCAGCGCTTCGACGTCCTTGGGGAAGCAGCTCCCACCGTAGCCGGGGCCCGGGAAGAGAAACTTGTTGCCGATGCGCGTGTCGCTCCCGACGCCCTTGCGCACGTTCGATACGTCGGCGCCCACCACCTCGCACAGGCGCGCGATGTCGTTCATGAACGAGATGCGCGTGGCCAGCATCGAGTTGGCCACGTACTTCGCGAGCTCGGCCGAGCGCGGGTCGACGAAGAGCAGCTTGTCGTGGTTGAGCTGCAGCGGGGCGTAGAGCTTGCGCATCACCGAGCGGCCGTGCTCGTCGCGCGCGCCGATGAGCACGCGGTCGGGGCGCATGAAGTCGTTGATGGCGTCGCCCTCCTTCAAGAACTCGGGGTTCGACACCACGGTGACCTTCACCGTCGCCTCGCGGTCGAGGAGCGCCTGCACCCGATCGTTGGTGCCTACGGGCACCGTGCTCTTGAGCACCACCACCGTGTCGCGCGTGAGCACCTTCGCGAGCGACTCGGCGACGGCCATCACGTACTTGAGGTCGGCCCCGCCGTCGGCCCGCGGGGGCGTGCCCACCGCGATGAACACCACGTCGGCGCCCGGCGTCGCCGCCGCGAGGTCGGTGCTGAACAGCAGCCGCTCTTCGGCGGCGTTGCGGCGCACCAGCTCCTCGAGGCCCGGCTCGTAGATCGGGATCTGCCCCTGCTCGAGCAGGCGAATCTTCGAGGCGTCGGTGTCGACGCACACCACGCGGTTGCCAAACTCAGCGAAGCCCGTACCCGCGACGAGGCCAACGTACCCGGTACCCACCACAACGATGCGCATGAATCGCGGGCTATCACCGCCCCGCTATGATCGCAAGAGTCTGATCGCGATCGCCAGAACAGCAGCACAGACGGCTACTGCAGCCGCCACCCGCAGGGCGCGCCGCGCGCGCCGCGCGGGGGCGATGGCGCGCGACGCGGCGTGGGGCGCGGTGGTCG
>CAISKJ010000807.1 GCA_903885885.1 uncultured delta proteobacterium | reverse complement strand
GTGCGCTCGCCGACACGTGCGACACGGAGGAGGGGCACACGCGGACCGCGAAACGAAACGGGGAACTCCCCCTCCGGGCGCATCGACCGCAACCCCCAACGCGCAATGCTCTGCGGCGGAGCGCGCTCACGCGCGCGCGCTGTGATCGGGGCGACGGGCCGGCGTGACGGGGCGCTCCGAGACGGCCGCCACTCAGCGGCAGTTGGACCTTGCACCGCCCTCAACGAGAATTTTGGGAATGATGAGGGGTTCACCCGCCGGGCAACGAGCGCGCCGAGCCGCTTTCTACAATAGGTGGCGCTGTCGTGGTGTATCAGCCCGCGGCGGGGTAGTCGGTGTAGCCCTTGGGGCCCGGCGTGTAGAACGTCGACGGGTCGGGCGCCGCGAGCGCCTTGCCGTCGCGCATGCGCGCCACGAGGTCGGGGTTGGAGATGAACGGGCGCGCGAACGCGATGAGGTCGGCCTGACCCGCGGCGAGGTCGGCCTCGGCGCTGTCACGGTCGAAGCCGCCCGCGAGAATGAAGGTGCCCTTGAAGGCCGCGCGGAGCGACTGCTTGAGCGCCGCGGGCACCGGGGGCGCGCCCATCGCCGAGTGGTCGAGCACGTGCACGTATGCGATGCCGAGCGCCGAGAGACCCTCGACGAGCGACACGTACTGCGCGTCGACGCCGTCGAAGCCGCCGGTGCCGTTGAACACGCCGTAGGGCGAGAGGCGAATGCCCACGCGGTCGGCGCCGATGGCGGCCGCCGTGCGCTTCGCGATCTCGAGGGCGAAGCGGTTACGGTTCTCGGCCGAACCGCCCCAGCGATCGGTGCGGGTGTTCACCTTGGCGTTGAGAAACTGCTCGATGAGATACCCGTTGGCCGCGTGGAGCTCGACGCCGTCGAGGCCCGCCGCGCGCGCGCACTTCGCGGCGTGCACGTACTCCTCGATCACGACCTCGACCTCGGCGTCGGTGAGCGCGTGGGGCTGCGTGTGGCCCACCATGCCCGCGGCGTCGGTGTACATCTGACCGTCGGCGGTCGCGTCGGTGGGGCCCACGGTGCGCGCGCCCTTCGGCAGGTTGGCGGCGGCCGTCACGCGGCCCGTGTGCATAAGCTGGGCGAAGATGACGCCGCCCTTCGCGTGCACGGCGTCGGCGACGAGGCGCCACCCGGCCACCATGGCGTCGCTGTAGAGGCCCGGGATGCGCGCGTACCCGAGGCCGTCGGCCGAGGGCGAGGTGCCCTCGGTCACGATGAGCCCGGCGCTCGCGCGCTGCGCGTAGTACTCGGCCACGAGGGCGTTGGGCGCGTTGTTCTCAACAGAGCGCGAGCGCGTCATCGGGGCCATGACGACGCGGTTGGAGAGCGTGAGCGAGCCGAGCTTCAGCGAATCAAAGAGCATCAGGGAACCTCTTGGCGAGATGAGACCAGGCACCGAACCGTCGACGCCGAATGGGGGCGCCAACCTCGGCATCGCGCGGTGCGCGCGCAAGGGTGCATCGCACGCCCCAGCGCGTTCACCGGATGAGCGTCACCGCGGCCGCGTGGCCCACGCGAGCATGCGCTCGGCCCAGGGCCCCACGCGATCGCGCGGCGTGCTGAGCACCGTCTCGTACGCGCTGAGATCACCGGCGACGAGGGCACCGTCGATGCGCGCCAGGGCCTCGGTGACGCGCTGCTCGTGCAGGTCACGGCCCTTCTCCACGTCGCGCTCGGGCGCGAAGGCTTCGCCCACATCGACGAAGAGGTGCGGCCGCTCGGTGTGCATGAACTCGTAGCGCAGCGCGAGGGGCACCGTGACGGCCTTCGCCACGCGCGCGATCTCGGCGCTCCCCTTGCGAAAGCCCAGCGGACGCTCGGTGTGCGGCCGCTCGCGCCCCTGCGGAAACATCCACACGAGGCGCCCCGGCGCGTTGAGCAGCTTGGCCGCGTAGCGCATCACCGAGGCCCCGTCGGCGGCGCTCGTGAGGTCGACCCCGAAGCCCCCGATGAGCCCCAGAAAGGGCAGCCGCGCGAGGTTCTTCGCGTCCATGAGCGCGAACGAATCACACGGCACGATGCGCTCGGTGAGCACGAGCACCAGCATCGGGTCCCACCAGCTCACGTGGTTCGACACCACGAGCGCGGGGCCCTGCGCGATCGCCGCGCGCAGTCGGTCGAGGCCCGCCACGCGCACCGTTTCGAAGCGCCCGCGCATGCGCCCCTCGACGTGGCCCGCGAACCACCGACGAAACCACGGGCTCTTGCGCGCGGGGATCACGGCCCCGCCCCGAGCCACGCCCGCGCGATGCCCGCTCCCCAGCGCGACACGCCCATCGCGCCGAGCACGCGAAACACCTCGGGGTACACCCGCGGGTGCTTGGCCGACGTGACCCGCAGAAACTGAACGAAATCTCGCACCGGCATCTCGTCGCGCAGGAGCGCGCCGAAGGAGGCATCACCCATGGCGTGCAGCGTCGAGAAGGCCGCGTCGAGGAGGGTGTTGAGCTCGCCCGCGCGCGCGGGGCTCTGCGGCGGCGAGGCGATCATGTGGGCGAGGGCGCCCGTCCCCGCGTGGAGCGCGGTGTCGTGCACGATGGGGCCGAGCTTCGCCTCGGTGCGCTCGTGGAGGGCCTGCGCGATGCGCTCCGTGGCGGGGCCGAGCGAGCGCAGCGTCGCGCCGAAGCCGCAGTAGGTGAGCGGCGAGTGGCGCGCGGCGGCGTCGCCCACGAGCACCACGCGGGCCGACGGAGCGCGCGGCGCCGGGCTCAGCCGCGACCAGCCGGTGATGTACCCGAAGGTCGGTCGCACGAGGCGCACGTCGCCGCGCTTGTACCGCGGCAAGGTGTCGAAGAAGCGCGCGTAGAGGCGCAGCAGCGAGCCGTCGCCCACGGCCCCCGCGCGGTCGTAGTAGAAGAGGTACACGGTGGTCTCCCCGGCCCTCGCGGGAAACCCCTCCCAGATGTGCTGCCGGCCCGCCTCGATGCCCTCGGTGGTCACGAGGATCTCGCCCACCGCGGGGTCGATCTCGTCGGGCGCGCTCCCTACCGCGAGGCCTTCGAGCACGCCGCCGACGGTGGGGCACACGAGGTCCGCCGTGGCCGAGGGCGAGGCCGCTCCGCGCGCGTCGATCATGAGCCGCGCGCTCACATTCTTCGTCACTCCGTCGCGCGTACGGAGCTTCATGGCGATGGCGTCGGGGCCCGCCGCGTGGCCCACGAGCGCGTGGTGATCGAACACGCTCACCCCCGCGGCCACCGCCCGCGCTCGCACGATCGCGAGGAGCGCGCCGGCGTCGACGGCGTGGTCGAGCACGTTGGCCACGGGGTACGTCCCGCCGTTGTGCCAGCGGCAGAAGCCCGCGCGGTAGCGGGCGAGCACGAGCCCCGCGCGCTCGTCGTCGGTGAGCACCCCCGCGCGCACGAGGGCCTGGAGCTCGGCGCCGCTCGCGTTCCACTCGCGGTGCGTGGCCCCCGCGGTGCCGCGTTCGAAGACGGCCACGCGCAGTCCCTTCGCGGCGAGCGCGGGCGCGTAGAGGAGCGAGAGCCCTCCGCCCACGAGCGCCACATCGTAGTCGGCGTGCGCGCCGCGGTCGGGGGCCGCGGGCGAGTCGTCGTCGCGGGGGCCCGTGCTGCGCCCTCCGTCGAGGTATTCGAGGCGGTCGAGGAGCTCGTCGCCCGCGCACGCGCGCACCCTGGCGCGGGCCTCGTCGAGGGTGGTCACGATGCCTTCTCCGAGAGCAGAAAGCGCACCTCGTCGAGCGCCGGCGGATCGCCCGCCTGCGGCTCGCGATCGGCCGAGAAGCGCGCCCACGAGGCCTTCACCACGAGCCCCAGCTTGCGCCCGCGCGACACCACGGCGCGCGAGCTCACCGAGTCGCCGCCGCGCGCGCGCACCACGCGCCCGATGTCGGCGTAGAGCAGCCGCGCCGCGCGGATGGACGGACGACAATCGCGCGGCAGCATCGGCACCCCGAGGTCGGCGCGCGCGTAGAGCCCGTCGGCCTCGCGCAGCACGCGCTCGACCACCGCGCCGATGGACGGCGTAAACGTCGGCGCGCGCAGCCACGCTTCGACATCGACGCCCGCCTCGCGCAGCCACGTGAGGGGCAGGTACACGCGGCCGTTGCGCGCGTCTTCGCCCACGTCGCGGCAGATGTTGGTGAGCTGCATCGCCGCGCCGAGGTCGCACGCGCGGGCGAGCACGGCGGGCTCGCGGCGGCCCATGAGCACGGTCATCATCACGCCCACCGCCGAGGCCACGCGCGCCGAGTAGGCGAGCACGCCCGAGAGGTCGTCGTAGCGGCGGCCCTCGACGTCCCACGCGAAGCCCTCGAGCAGCGCCTCGGGCACCGCGCGGGGCATGGCGTGGCGCTCGATCACCGTCGCGAAGGCGCGGTCGACGGGGTGATCCTGCGGCGCCCCCGCGTAGGCGCGCTCGAGGCGCGCGCGAAGGCGTTCGAGGGCCTCCGGGGCCTGCCGCGGAGACACGGTGTCGACGGCGTCGTCGGCCACGCGGCAGAAGGCGTACACCACCGACGCGGGGCCCCGCACGCGCGCGGGCAGGAGCAGCGACGCGGCGTGAAAGCTCTTCGAGCCCTCGCGCAAGATGGCCCTGCAGCGGGCGACGTCTTCGTCGTAGCGGTCAGCGAGCGCGAGCATCGGGGACCACGGTGTCGAGCACGCGCGCCGACGAGAGCACGCCGGGGAGGCCCGCCCCCGGGTGCGTGCCCGCGCCGACGAGGTAGAGCCCCTCGATGTCTTCGCTCTTGTTGTGCGGGCGAAAGTACGCCGACTGCGTGAGCACGGGCTCCATGCCGAAGGCCGCGCCCTTGAACGACAGGAGGTCGTCTTCGAAGCCCTGCGGGGTGAGCACGCGCGACGTGACGATCTCGTTCTCGAGGCCGGGCATCACGGTGCGCGAGAGGTAGCGCTCGATGCTCTTGCGGTACATCTCGGCGCGCACCGACCAGTCGATGCCGGCGTCGAGGTGGGGCACCGGAGAGAGCACGTAGAACCCGTCGCACCCTTCCGGCGCCATGGCCGGGTCGGTGGCCGTCGGGCGGTGCAGGTACAGGCTGAAGTCGTCGGCGAGCACCTTCTTCTCGAAGATGTCGTTGAGCAGCGCCTCGTAGCGCGGCCCGAGCAGAATGGTGTGGTGCGCCACGTCTTCGTAGCGGCGCTTCGTGCCGAAGTACCACACGAAGAGCGACATCGAGTAGCGCGAGCGCTCGAGGCGCGCGTCGCTCCACGAGGGGCGGTGCTCGGGGGCCACGAGGTGGCGGTACGTCCACGCCGAGTCGCAGTTGGAGACCACCACGTCGGCCGCGACGCGCTCACCCCCCGCGAGCTCGACGCCCACGGCGCGCTTGCCCTCCACCACGATGCGCTTCACGTCGGCGCCGAGGCGCACGGCGCCGCCCTGACCCTCGATGAGCCCCACGAGACCGTTCACCAGCACCCCGGTGCCGCCGATGGGAAAGTGGACGCCCCACTTGCGCTCCAGAAACGCGATGAGCGTATAGATCGACGTGGTCGAGAAGGGGTTTCCGCCTACGAGGAGCGGGTGAAAGCTCATCACCTGGCGGAGCTTGTCGTCTTTGATGAACTTCGAAACGAGCCCATACACGGTGCGGTAGCTCTCGAGCTTCACCATGTCGGGCGCGATGCGCAGCATCGAGCCCCACGAGCCGAAGGGAACGTGGGCGAGCTGCTCGAAGCCGACCTTGAAGATCTTCTCGCTCATCTGCACGAAGCGCTCGTACCCGTCGACGTCGCCCGGTGAGAAGCGCGCCACCTCGCGGCGCATGTGCGCCGGGTCGCCGGTGTAGTCGAACACCGAGCCGTCGTGGAATCGCACGCGGTAGAAGGGCGTCACCGGGCGCATGTCGACCTCGTCGGCGAGGCGCTTGCCGCACAGGGCCCACAGCTCTTCGAACATGAACGGCGCGGTCACCACCGTGGGCCCCGCGTCGAACACGAAGCCGTCCTGCCGATGCACCTGCGCGCGTCCGCCCACGTGCGGGTGCCGCTCGAGCACCGTCACCCGATAGCCGCGCGCCCCGAGGCGCACCGCCGCCGCGAGCCCCCCGAAGCCGCTGCCGATCACCACCGCGTGGGGCTTCGTATCTACTTCATGCACGTCGTCGATCTCCTGCCAGCGTACCGTCGAACACCAAACCAGGGCATTGCATCCACCAACGATGCAACGATCAGCCCTCTGGTTTCATCACACTGCGTACACCACTCATGAGCGAAGCGACCGGTCGGTTTCGAATCCAGGTAGTCTCTGAGCTCACGGCCGTTCCTGCCCCTACGCTGCGCGCGTGGGAGC
>CAISKJ010000806.1 GCA_903885885.1 uncultured delta proteobacterium | reverse complement strand
CGGCCGCCTCCGCGTGGCCCCCGCCGCCGCGGGCGGCGCCGCGATGGCGAACTTCACGTTCAACCTCCCGATCATGAACATGAACATCCCGCTGTCGCTCTTCAAGACGCAGCTCCGCGTCGACATGACGCCGGACCGCGGCGCGAACGGCAACCTCGGCGGCTACGCCCAGCTCGCGCCCCTCGCCTCGATGCTCGGCGTCCTCCTCCCCAACGGCATCTCCCCGGACATCGTGCAGACCGTCCTCCAGTCGCTCGTCGACGTGCAGGACCCCGCGGGCAACGCGATGGGCTGCATGGCGCCCAACGGCGGCATCTCGCTCGGCCTCGGCTTCACGACCGTGCGCGCCGTCATCGCCCCCATGGCGGTCACGGGCGTGCAGGCCGGCATGTGCGGCAGCATGTGATCGCGGGTTTCCACTCCGCGCGCGGGCTGTGATACACCGCGCGCGTGCCTGCTTCTGAGACGCATCCAGCCGCTTCGAACGCCACGGCGAACGCGCTCCCCGCGACCAGCCTGGTGATCCCCGTCTACAACGAAGAAGAGTCGTTGCCTGCCCTCTTCGAGGCGCTCGAGGGTGCCCTTCCGGCGCTCGCGCAGCCCGTCGAGGTGGTGCTCGTCGACGACGGCTCGCGCGACCGGTCGTACAACCTGCTGCGCGCCGCGGCGGCGTCGCGGCCGTGGATGCGCGTGGTGCGCTTCCGCCGCAACTTCGGTCAGACAGCGGCCATCGCGGCGGGCATCGACCACTCGCGCGCGCCCATCATCGTTGCCCTCGACGCCGACCTGCAGAACGACCCCAAGGACATTCCCCTGCTCCTCCAGCGTCTCGAAGAGGGCTTCGACGTGGTGTCGGGCTGGCGCCGCGACCGCAAGGACAAGGCCGTCACGCGGCGCCTCCCGAGCGTGATCGCCAACTGGCTCATCGGGCGCGTGTCGGGCGTGCGCATTCACGACTACGGCTGCACGCTCAAGGCCTACCGCCGCTGGGTGCTCGAGCCCTACGGCCTCTACGGCGAGATGCATCGGTTCATCCCGGTGTACGCGAGCTGGGCGGGCGCGCGCGTTACCGAGATGGAGGTGACGCACCACCCGCGCCGCGCGGGCGTGAGCAAGTACGGCCTCGGCCGCGTGTTCAAGGTGCTGCTCGACCTGCTCACGGTGACCTTTCTCGGCGGCTACAGCACCAAGCCCATCTACTTCTTCGGCAAGCCCGCGCTGCTGCTCTGCACCGGCGGCATCTTGTCGGCGGCCGTGTGGCTCGCGCAGTTTATCAAGGGCCACGTGCTCGACCGGCCCGGCGACGTGTGGGTGCAGCCCGTCACCCTGCTCCTCCTCGCCGTGTTTCTCTTCTCCATCGGCGTGCAGCTGTTGTTGATGGGCCTTCTGGGAGAGGTGCTCATTCGCACCTACCACGAGTCGCAGGGCAAGAAGACGTACCTCGTCGGCGAGACGGTCAACTTCGACGGCGCGAAGCGGAGCTGACGAGCGAGCATGTGCGGCATCACCGGCATCGCCCTCCCCGGTGGCGAGCGTCCCGACGAAGCGACGCTGCGGGCCATGACCGACACGCTCGCGCACCGCGGCCCCGACGGCGACGGCGTGTGGATCACCGACGGCTGCGGCCTCGGCCACCGGCGCCTCGCCATCGTCGACCTCACGCCCGCGGGCGCGCAGCCGATGCGCACCCGCGAGGGCGACGCCGCGCTGACGTTCAACGGTGAGATCTACGATTTCGCCGCCGCGCGCGAGGCCCTCGCGCACGCCGGTGAGCGCTTCTCTTCGCGGAGCGACACGGAGGTGCTGCTCCTCGCGCTGCGCCGCTGGGGCCCCGACGCGCTCGCGCGCCTCCACGGCATGATGGCCTTCGCGTACTGGAGCGTGCGCGACCGCTCGCTCTTGCTCGCGCGCGACCGCTTCGGCAAGAAGCCCCTCTACTACGCGCCGCTGGGAGGCCCGCGCGCGCCCGACGGCGTCGTGTTCGCGAGCGAGCTCCGCGCGCTGCTGCAGCACCCGCGCGTGCGCGCCGAGCGGGCCATCGACGCCGCCGCGGTGGCGCAGTACCTCGTGCACGAGGCCGTGCCCGCGCCGCGGTCCATCCTCGCCAACGTGCGCAAGCTCGGGGCGGGCGAGCGCGCATTGTGGAGCGAGCGCGACGGCCTGCGCGTCGAGCGGTGGTACGCGCCGCGCTTCGGCACGCAGCTCCGCGGCGACCGCGACGAGCTCGCGGGTGAGCTCACGCGCCGCGTGTCGCGCGCGGTGTCGCGCCGGCTCGTGGCCGACGTTCCCGTGGGGGTGTTCCTCTCGGGCGGCCTCGACTCGAGCCTCATCGCGGCCTGCGCGGCGGCCACGCACCCGCGCGTGCAGACCTTCGCCATCGGCTTCGAAGACCCCACCTTCGACGAGAGCGAGCACGCCGCCAGCGTGGCGCGCCACCTCGGCACCGATCACCACACCGAGGTGCTCGCGCCGTCGACCCTGGTCGACCTCGTGGCCCCCACCCTCGACTGGCTCGACGAGCCCCACGCCGACAGCTCCATTCTGCCCACGACGCTGCTCGCGCGCCTCGCGCGGCGCCACGTCACGGTGGCCCTCGGCGGCGACGGCGGCGACGAGATCCTCGCGGGCTATCCCACCTTCGTGGCCGACGAGGTGCTCGGCCGCGTGCCTCCGTCGCGCGCCCTCGCGGGCGTGATGGGCTCCCTCGCCGCGCTCGCGCCGGCCTCCGACGCCAACTTTTCGCTGGGCTTCAAGCTGCGTCAAATGGCGCTGGGCGTAGGCTCGCGCGGCGCCGAGCGACACGCGCGCTGGCTCGCCGCGGTCGACCCCGGCGCGCTCCCGTCGCTCCTCGGCCCGGCGCTGCGCGAGGGCGCGGCGCACGCG
>CAISKJ010000805.1 GCA_903885885.1 uncultured delta proteobacterium | reverse complement strand
GGCCGTCGAGGGCTGCGGGCGCAAGGGCGTCGGGGCCGTGGTGGTGATCACCGCGGGCTTCGGCGAGACGGGCCCCGAGGGCCGCGCCCTGCAAGACCGCGTGGTCGAGACCGTGCGCCGTTACAACATGCGCATGGTGGGCCCCAACTGCCTCTGCGTGGTGAACGCCGACCCCGCGGTGTCGCTCAACGCCACCTTCGCGACGGCGTTTCCGCCCTACGGCAACGTGGCCTTCTCGTCGCAGTCGGGCGCGCTGGGCCTGGCCATTCTCGACGATGCGCGCGAGCTCGGCGTAGGCGTGTCGCAGTTCGTGAGCGTGGGCAACAAGGCCGACGTCTCGGGCAACGACCTCATCGAGCACTGGGGCCGCGACCCGGCCACGCAGGTGATCCTTCTCTACCTCGAGAACCTCGGCAACCCGCGGCGCTTCATGGACCTCGCGCGTCGCGTCTCGCGCACCAAGCCCATCGCCGTGGTGAAGGCCGGCCGCACCGAGGCCGGGGCGCGCGCGGCCAGCTCGCACACGGGCTCCCTCGCGGGCCTCGACGTGGCCGTCGACGCGCTGCTCGGCCAGGCCGGCGTGATTCGCACCGACACCATCGACGAGCTCTTCGACGTGGCCATGCTCCTCGCGAATCAGCCCGTGCCCCGCGGTCGCCGCGTGGCGATTCTCACCAACGCGGGGGGCCCGGGCATCATGGCCAGCGACGCGTGCGAGAGCCGCGGCCTCGAGGTGGCCCGCCTCACCGAAGAGACGCAGCGCGCGCTGCGACCGCTCCTCGCCGCCGAGGCCTCGGTGCGCAACCCCGTCGACATGATCGCCAGCGCCTCGGCGACCGCCTACGAGCGCTCGCTCCGCGTGCTGCTCGACGCGCCCGAGGTCGACCTGGTGCTCGTGCTCTTCGTGACGCCCATTGTCACCGACGCGGGCGACGTGGCGAGCGCCATCCTGCGCGGCGCGCAGGGCTCTTCGAAGACCGTGGCCACGTGCTTCATGGGCCGCCGCGGCGTGCCCGAGGCCGTGCGCTCGCTGCGCGACGGGCGCTACCCCTCGTACGCGTTTCCCGAGTCGGCCGCGGCCGCGCTGGCCCGCGCCGCGCGCTACGGCCAGTGGCTCGCGATCCCCGAGGGCGCGGTGCCCTCCTTCGCCGACATCGACCTCGCGCGCGCCCGCGCCGTGCTCGACGAGCCCCGCGGCGCCCGGTGGCTCGCGCCCGCCGAGGTGCGCGCCGTGCTCGACGCCTTCGGGCTGCGCGCGCCCCGCGAGGCCGTGGCCCGCAGCGCCGACGAGGCCGCCGCGCTGGCCGACGCGTTCGGCGCGCCCGTCGCGCTCAAGCTGGTCTCCGAGACCATTACGCACAAGAGCGACGTGGGGGGCGTGGCGCTCGGGCTCCGCGGCGGCGACGCGGTGCGCGCGGCCTGGGCCGCGATGGAGGCGCGCCTCGCGGGTGTAGGACTACTGTCCCAGATGCGCGGCGCGCTGGTGCAGGAGATGGCGCCCGCCGGCGTGGAGACCTTCGTGGGCGCCACGCGCGACCCCGAGTTCGGCCCGCTCATCGGCTTCGGCCTCGGCGGCGTGCTGGTCGAGCTGTGGAAGGACGTGGTGTTTCGCGTGGCCCCGCTCAACGACCGCGACGCGGGCGAGATGCTCGATCAGATTCGCGCGAAGGCGCTCCTCGATGGGTTTCGCGGCTCGGTGCCGGTCGATCGCGCCGCGCTCGTCGACGTGATCCTTCGCGTGAGCCGCCTCGTCGAGGAGCTGCCCGCGGTGGTCGAGGTCGACCTCAACCCCGTGGTGGCGCTCGCGCGCGGGGCCGTCGTGGTCGACGCGCGCATCCGCGTGGCGCCGCGGGCGCTCACTGAGGCGTGAGGCACACCTCGTAGGGCGACACGTACGTGCCCGTGGAGTTGGGGAAGGTGGTGATGCCTTCGAAGCACCCGCCGCCCACGCCGTAGCCGAAGAAGTCGACCACGGGCACGCCGTTGTTGGTGTACTGAAACACCAGCTCGTCGGGGTTGGGCTGGCTCCACGTGCCGCTGTACGAGGCGCCGCCCTGCGGCACCGAGAGCGTGTGGTCGGCGTGAAACACCGTGTCGTGCGAGGTGATCGAGCTCGGGTAGAGCTCACACTCGAAGAACGACGTGAGGCTCGTGCCCGTGCAGTGGCGGTTTACGACGTTGTTCTCGCCCGCGATCACGTGGTCGATGTTGAGCAGCGCCGCCGTGTGGGTGCGCGTGTTGTTGGCCGCGGGCTCGCTGCCGGCGACGGGCACCGAGGCCGTGAGGGTGATGGGCGCGTCGCTCTGCGGCGCCGTGAGCGTCACGAAGAACTGCGCGTAGGCGTTGCGGCCGAGGCGCGCCACGGGGCACGTGACGCGCGTGCCCGAGCGCGTGCAGCCCGCGGTGAGGGCCCCCACGGTGCCGAGCACCGTCACGGTGGGGCTCGTGTGCGTGAGCGGGAGCTGAATGGTGAGCGTGGTGGCCACCGAGCTCTGGTTACCGACGTTGGTAACCCGCACCGTGTAGCGGACGGGCGCGTACACGTACACGTTGGAGGGCTGCGACACGCTGACCGAGAGGTCGGGGCCCGCGTGCGCCGCGCCGGCGGCGAGGGTGACGGTGAGCGCGGCGGTGAGTGCGAGAACCGAAGTCACGTGATGACGCATGGGCATTGCTCCTTTGGGTGGATGAAGCGCGCGACGAGCCGTCACGGCGACGGGCGCCCCTCGCGCCGCGTCGACCGACGATGCACCGTCGTCTCGATCGGGGTGTACGATGCGAAATGCCTATCGCAAAGCAGAAATGCGAGATCTGACGCCGTTTGACAGGCGCACCGGATGTCTCATCACGTGTCAGACTGCGGGTGTCTGAGACAGGCTCCGCTACGACGGATGGCGGGGGTGCGCGGCGGGCGGCGGTGCGCTCGCGTCGGGCGCGGCGGGGGCCCCCGCG
>CAISKJ010000804.1 GCA_903885885.1 uncultured delta proteobacterium | reverse complement strand
GCGTGCGCATCGGCGACGAGCGAGGTCTTCGGCTGGCCCTGCGCGAGTTCGAAGATGATCTCGACCTGCTTCAGGTGCTCTTCGCGGTGGCGGTTGAGCTCCGCGCGGGTGAGGCCGAGGCGACGGATCGTGCGCTTCGCCCGCGGGTCTGCGTTGAGGGCATGGGGGACGTGCATGCGAAACCCGATGCGCGTCGTAGGGTCTTCATCCGCGGGGTTGATGAACATGGGGCGCTGGCGCGCCACGTCGTGGCCGTGATAGCGCGCCCGCGGCGACCCCTTCTCCAGCGGAAAGTGGTTGGCCTTGAAGCGCTGGTTGCAGAGCTGACAGCTCAGCAGAAGGTTCTCCCACGCGTAGGCGAGCCAGTAGTAGCCCGGGCGCATGAGGGCGCTATCGGCGCGCTGTCGGTAGGCCCCCTTGGGGCGAAAATGCTCCACATCGCCGTAGGCAATGTGCGTGATCTTCGCTTCGCAGAAGGCGCACTTGTCGTGCTGCATCGCGCGCAGCGCGGCTTTCACCGAGGCGTGCGCGTAGAGCTCGGGCCTGAAGTCGAAGCGCATCGTACCGGCGCGGTAGTCGTCGCGGTGCTTGCGGTAGCGGCGACGGTTCCTGCGATCTTCGCGCGCGCCCAACGTCACGAGCACCGCGGGGATCACCGGGGAACGATGGATGCGAATCACGGCCGTCGCCCCTTCGCCCCCGACGCCTTCTTCTTCGGGGCCTCGCGCGCTTTGAGCTCCGCCGCGGCGCGCAGAATAAGCTGCATCGCCTCCTGCTGCTCGCGCGTCTCGCCCTGCGGAAGCTCACCGATGAGGCGCTCGAGGCGCGCGACCTCGGCCTCGTCGGCGGCGGTGAGGCTCGACTTCGCGAGCAGTCGATCACGCTTCGCGACGAGCGCGTCGGTCTCAGGGTCGCGCGTGCCTTCGAGGCCGAAGAGGTCGCTCGTGAGAATCTGATCGACGCGCCAGTTGCGCACCGCGACGGGGTCGTTGTCGAGGGTCACGGACTCGCCCTTGCGGCGCAGCACCGCGAGGTTCACGTCGGGCGCGCCCTGCACGATGAGCGGGCTGTGCGCCGTTACCACAAACTGCACGCGGGGAAAGTGCTTCGACAGCTCGCCGAGGAGCGTGCGCTGCCAGCGCGGATGGAGGTGCAGGTCGATCTCGTCGACGAGGCACACGGCGGGCTCGGCGAGGGGGTTGGGGCTGTCGGGCCAGGCGGCGACCATGCGCGCCGCGAGGTCGACCACCCACGCGAGCGTCGACTGATACCCGAGGCCCAGATCGCGCACGCGCACCCGTCCGTAGGGGGTGTGCGCGTGAAGCTCTGTGGTGCCAGAGCGTGCGTCGGTGGTGACGGGCTCGAGCGCGCTCACGTCGGGCAGCAGCGTGGTGAGCATCTTCGCGACGAGGTCGCGGCTCGTGGCCGCGGCGGCGCGCATCGCGTCGGTGTTGCGCGGGTTGTTCGCGGCGTAGTCGCGCTGGAGGTACCAGTCTTCGGGGTTGATGAGCCGCGCCTCGGCGTCGAAGAGGCTCGCCACGGGGCCGCTGGTCTCCCTCGCGATCGCGCCAGCGCCCGGGAGGCGCCGGTATCCTCCGTACGCGAACACGTGGCAGGTGTAGGCGTTTGAATCGGGGAGCGGAGCCGGATCTGGGGCCCGGGCACCATCCGGGACGACGTCGGACACCACCGAGATCGTCGTGTGATTGATCACCGACGGTGCGACATCGCGAGACGCCGCGAATCCGATCGTTAGCGCGAGCTCTGCGCTGGTGAAATTACCGTGTTCATCGCACAGGTGAGCATGCGTAGACCAGTCGAAGCCCCGGGCAGGAGCCATGTACGCCTCGAGACCGTGGTCGACACGAAACGCCTCGGGATCCGGGCGCAGCGTGGCGATCGCCTGGAGCAGCGTGGTCTTGCCAGTGCCATTGTCGCCGAGGATCACGGTCCACTGCGCGGGCCGCCCATTGCCGTCGGTGAGGTCGAGCGTCACGGGAGCCCGAAAGCACCGCACGTTCTCCACCGTGACCGAGAGAAAATAGCCGTGGAGCGTGTGGGATGAGGAGTCGCTCATGCGCGGCGCGACGATAGCGCAGAACCCTCGCACACCGTCGCGCGTTGTCGGCCCCGATCCCCCTCTACGACCACGCAGGTCTCGGTCGGCAGTGTGGGCCCCCGTCAACAGCTATCAGGACACCCGCGGGCACCTACCTGGACACCCGGCGGCGGCTATCCGGGGAGCGTCGCCTCGAACACCGTGACCGAACCGTCGCGACGGTACCGCAACGCGCCCCCGTGCGCCTCGATCACCGCGCGCGAGAGGGCGAGGCCGAGGCCGGTTCCTTCGTTCTTGGTGGTGAAGAACGGTTCGAACAGCTCACGCTCGCGCTCGGCCGGTACGCCCGCCCCGCGGTCGCTCACGGCGAGCGTCACCGTGCCCTCACGCGACGACAGCGACACACCCACCGCGGAGCCCTCCGGCGAGGCCTCGACGGCGTTGCGCAGGAGGTTGTCGACCACGCGCACGAGGCTGTCGGCGTCGACCTCGGCGCGCGCGCTCCCCTCCACCGCGAGCTTCACCCCGCGCTCGCTCGCCATCGCGTCGAGGTAGGCCGCGCGCTGCTCGACGAGCGCCCGCAGGTCGGTGTCCCTCCGCGGCCCCATGCGGCGCCCCGAGACCACCAGGAGGACGGCCACGAGGCGGTCGAGGCGCGCGATCTCGTCGCCCGCCTCGGAGAGATCCGCCGCGATGCCCGCGAGGTCTACGTTGGGGAGCAGCACCGTCTGCCGCGACAGGTCGATGCGCAGCTTGATCGACGCGAGGGGGTTTCGCACCTCGTGGGCGATGCCCGCAGCCACGCGGCCGAGCGACGCGAGGCGCTCGCGCTGCCCGAGCTCGCGCGAGAGCTGCGCGCTCGACGCCTGCTCGCGGAGGAGCGCCTGCGCGAGCGACGAGATGCCGTCGGACACGCCCGCGAGCTCGGGCACCGACGGGCGCGCGACGGGGGCGCGCAGGTCGCCCGTGAGCGCGCGCAGCGTGTCGCCGAGCTGCGCGGCGCCGCGGCGCAGCGCGAGGAGCGTGTGGAGCGTGACCACCACGAGGGCCAGCGTGGCGAGCGAGAGCACCGTCGCGCCCACCCGCCACAGGCGCTCGCCGCGGGGCTGCATCACCCACGTCGCGGCCCACGCGTAGCCGCCCTGCGCGCGGGGCGCGACGGCGACCACGAGGGTGCCCTGCGTCGCCTCGTCGTCGTCGAGGGCGCGGCGGCGCATGCCCGCCGGGCGCGACTGCTCGACGGTGCGAAGCACCACGGCGCGGGTGCGAGCGCTCTCGCGCGCGGCGTCGGCGCGGAGGCTCTGCAGCGTAGGGGGTCCGGCGTAGCCCGAGGTGGGCGCGAAGGCCGCGTCGAGCAGGCCCGAGCTCGTGCGGCCGAAGCGGGCTCCGGCGGCGTGGGGGTCGGCGTCGGGGGCGTTGCGCAGGCGCTCGACCTCGCGCTCCACGAACTCCTGCGCGCGCTCGAGGCGCTGCTGCGCGCTCGTGCGCGAGAGGTACAGCACCGAGAGGAGTGCGGCCGCGCACGCGATGACCGCGAGCACCGTGACGGCGACGAGGCGGGTGCGGAGCGAGAGGTTCATGGCGCCCATCGCGGCGAGTGTGCGCCCGCCACGAGGAGTGCGTCAGCGGCGCGGCGCGGGGTGCGCGACGAGGGGAGCCACGGGCGCGAGCGGGCGGCGCGCGCGGAGGCGCTGCGAGGCCGAGCGAAACCCGGGCACCGCGGCGAGCTGCGGGGCCGTGAGGGGCGCCTGCATCGCGGCGGTGGCGGGCACCTCGGGGGTCGAGCCGATCTGGCGCGCGGCGTACACCGCGGCGCCCACGATGGCGAGGGCGGCCATGACGGCGGGCACCACGCTGTGGTGGTTCTTCGACGCGCTCAGCGGGCGCTGCGTCTGCGCGCGGCGCGCCGGAATGGCCGAGCGCTCGGGTGAAGCGACCACCACGGGCGCGACGCTGCGGGCCGCGGGCATGAGCGCGAGCGTGAGGGCCTCGGCGAGCTCGCGCGCGGTGGCGTAGCGCAGCTCGGGCTCCTTGGAGAGGCCGCGCACGAAGACCTCGTCGACGCCCGCGGGGAGGCCCGGCATCAGCTCCGACGCGAGGCGCGGCACGTCGTTGACCACCGCGTACGAGACCGTGACCGCGTCGTCGCCGGGGAAGGGCCGCGTGCCCGTGAGGGCCTCGTAGAGCACGGCCGCGAGCGAGAAGAGGTCGCCGCGGTGGCCGTACTCGCCCTTGGCGATGGCCTCGGGCGCCGCGTAGGCGGGCGTTCCGAGAAACTGTCCGTCGCGCGTGAGGGCCACGTCGGGCACGCGGGCGATGCCGAAGTCGGTGAGCTTCACGCGGCCGTCGGGCGCGAGAAGAATGTTGTCGGGCTTTACGTCGCGGTGCACGATGCGAGCGCCGTGGAGGGCGTCGAGGGCCGCGGCCACGCCCCTGGCGACGCGCACCAGCGTGGTCGTATCGAGGCGCCCGCGGTCGAGCGTGGCGCGCAGCGTGAGCCCCGGAATAAACTCGTAGATGAGGTACGGACCGAGCGAGGCGTCGACGCCCGCGTCGTGCACCGAGACCACGTTGGGGTGGTTGAACCGCGCCGCGGCGCGGGCCTCGTTGCGGAAGCGCGCGATGTAGGCCTCGCGGGCGCTGCCGGCCGGGTCGAGGCGCAGCACCTTGATGGCCACGTCGCGACCGAGCTCGGGGTCGGTGGCGAGGTACACGCGGCCCATCGCCCCTTCACCCAACAGCCTCGCGAGCTGGTAGCGCCCGATCATGCGCACGACCCGGCGAGGTGCGGCGGTCGGAGCATCGACGATCGAAGGGTGCTTCAGGTCTGCCATGGCCGATGTCCCAACGGGGTGAAGGTTACGGTGTGACCGTATCCCACATGGTCGAGGCGGGCGAAAAAGGTGCAATGGTGGATCTCTACACGCGCCAAACTTGACGGGGCGCGCGCCGTGGTCATCGCCCTCCGCGGGATCGCGCGAGGGCGCGGCCGCGCGTGGCCGTTGTGAGCGGAGGGCGCGCGGTCGTAAGGTCGCCGCCGTGAGCACCGCACCGAAGAAGCCGACGCCCCCG
>CAISKJ010000803.1 GCA_903885885.1 uncultured delta proteobacterium | reverse complement strand
GCACGATGGCCATATCCTTGGCCTTCCGCAGGTGGTTGATGACGGCATTCTTGCGCACCTGCCGGATCTGCTCCGGCAGTGCGCTCGTCATGATGCCCGTCGGGATGGCGAGGATTATAACGCCTGAGATGGCGAGGATGTTTGCGATGGCGCGCCCGCCCGTCGACGTGTCGCCGCCCGACGCGCCCGCGCCCGTCGACGCGTCGCTCCCCGATGTGCCCGACGTCGTCGTGGGAACGTGCCCCTCGACCTGCGCGCGCGACAACGAATGCCTCCCGTGCCTCACGCCCGGCGACCCGGGCAACTACTGCTGCATCTCGGGGCTGTGCCTCTACAACCTCAGCGTGTGTTCTGCGGTTTCGACCGACGGGGGCATCTCCCCCGACGCGATCACCGAAGGCCCCATGGACGCGATGCCCATCGACGCGTCCATGCGCCCCGACGTGGGCGGCGTCGACTAACCCCCCCGCAGGCGGCGCGGCGCGCGTGACCTTTGGGGGCACTTCCGACAGAATCGCCCCGCTCATGCGTCGCGCCGCTCGCATCCTGGTGTTCGCTGCGGCGCTCTCCGCGGCGTGCGCGCGGTACCCGTCGTCGCCCGGCGAGCGCGTGCTCGAGCCCAACCCCGTGCGCGCTGGCGTCGCCGGCACCGACGGCCCGCGCGGCGCGGCGCGCATCAGCTTCGCGGCGCAGGCGCGGGTCACCGAGTCGCTCGACGTCGAGGTGGTGTACCCCGCGCGCTTCGACAACACCCTGGCCGAGGGCGCGCCCTACCCCGCGGTGGTGTTCCTCCAGGGGGCGGCCATCCCACGCGGGCGCTACCGCTGGCTGGCGCGCCACATGGCCACGCGGGGCTACGTGGTCATTCTCCCCGACCACCCCTTCAACCTCCCGATGCTCGACACCGACCACGCCATTCTCGCGCTGCGGGCCGTGCGCGACGCCGCCGTCGAGCCGGGCACCCTCCACGGCGCCATCGACCCCGCGGCCCCCGCCGTGGTCGTCGGCCACTCGCTCGGCGGCGCCATCGCCGCGCGCCAGTGGGTGCAGCACACCGAGTTTCTCGGCCTCGTGCTGCTCGCGGCCTCGCCCACCGAGGCCGACGACGTCGCGTCGCGCGCGGGCGCGCCCGCCCTGCTCATGGCGGGCTCCGCCGACGTGCCCATGCCCCCCACGCGCGTGCAGGCGTCGCTGCTGTCGTTCCGTCCGCCGCGGCTCTACGCCCAGGTCGACGGCCTCAATCACTACGCGTGGACGGACTCCCCCGCGAGCGACGAGCTCACCAGCGACGGCCCGCGCCCCGCCGACCTCACCGCCACGCGGCAGCAGGCGCTCACCGTCGTCGACCGCTGGCTCGACGCGACGCTCCTCCGCGACGCCGACGCGGCCGCCGCCCTCGACCGCGGCGGCTTCCCCAACGTCACGCTCCTGCGATGACCCACGCGCCGCGCACCGCTCATACGTGTGTCATCGCGGTCGCTGTGACGATCGTACTCGCCCGCTCGGCGAGCGCCGACCCCATCGTGCTGCGCGCGCCCGTTCCGCGCCGCGTCGTGGCGGCGACGCTGGGCACCCCCGAGCTGTCGGCGGGCGTGTGGCTCAGCCCGCGCTTCGGGCTCGCGCTCGAGTGGCGCCTCCCCGCGGGCGCCGTGGGCGCGTCGGCCGCCACCCGGTGGACGCTCGTGGGCGACCCGATGGGCTGGGGCGTCGAGTGCTCCGTGGCCGCGGGCCTCGTCGTGCCGCTGCTCACCTTCGCGGGCGGCGTGAGCGTGACGCCGGCCCTCATGGGCCGCTGGCGCAACGACCGCGTGCAGGTGGCGGCCAACATCGTGGCGCCCATGGTGCTGCGCGTGGCGCCCGATCCGACGCTGCGCGTGCCCGTGCTGCTCGAGGTGTGGCTCGTCGTGCACCTGGGCCCCGCCAACGTGGGCGTGCAGGGCTCGGTGGGGAGCGTGTATGTGCCGGGGCTCTCGTGGTCGAACGCCGTGCAGGTGTCGGCCTACCTGGGCTGGGATCTGTAACCGCTACGCGCCGCAGGGCACGGGGCGGTCGACGTGCACGCCCGCGCGGCGGATGCGCTCGGTGCCGGCGATCACGTCGGACGACACCATGTTGAACCACCCCATCGCGGGGAGCTTGCCGATGGTGGCGTCGATCTCGCGGAGGCGCGCGTGGCCGTCGGCGTCGTCGAAGAGGTACGCGCCCACGAAGTCGCGCTCCTCGCGGGGCGCCATGCTGCCGCCGACGGGCTCCCACAGGGCCTTGATGGCGCCCGCGGCCATGCGCTGCGCGAGGCGGTTGGTGAGCCTGCGCTTGGCCTGCTGGTAGTAGAACGCGAAGTGGCGGCGCTCGTCTTTCACGATGCGGCGGCACACGGCGGCGAGCACGGGGTTGGCGCTCAGCTCGGCGAGGCGCGTGTACGCGTGCACGGCGGTGAGCTCGTTGATGGCGCCCCAGGTGTTGTGCACCGCGATGAAGTCGCTCGAGATCATCGAGAGGAGCCTGCCCCCCGCATCTTGGAGCACCTCGGTGAGCTTGCGCGGGCGCGTAAACTCGTCGAGCGAGCGCTTCGAGGCCTCGTGGCCGCACGACTCGAGGATGCGCGCGAGGGCGCGGCCGTGAAAGCACTCCTCGTAGCCCCAGCACACGAGGAAGGCGCGGCACTCGTTGTCGGCGAGCGCGCTCGTCTCCATGAGGGCCTTCATGTAGTGCACCGTGTAGAACTCGGTGTCTTGCATGTAGCGCAGCACCTTCACCTCGCTGAGCGAGAGGGGGTGCTTGCCCGCGTCGTCGAGGTTGATGCCCGACAGGTCGAGCGGCTTCGACGCCGCGAGAAACTTGTCGATGTTGAAGGGCTGCACCTCTTCGAAGGGCTTGCCCGCGCGCTCGGTAACGGTCTGTGCGGCGACGGTCTGCGTCATAGGGGTCGGGAGGCTACTACGCCGCCGAGCGTCGCAGGAGATTTCCCAAACTAGACTCCGTCGCCCACCATCGCGTCGGGGTCTGCCGGCATTGCTCGTTGAAGCTCTGCGAGGCCTTCGCCCGGGAGCGGGAACCACCGCAGGGCCTCGACCGCGTCGGGGAGCTTCACGTCGGTGAGGGGGCGCGTCACGCGGGCTTCGGCCTCGGCCTCGGCCACGATGCGTGCGGCGTCGGCGAGGTAGGTCTCGAGCGACCACTCGGGCTCGGTGGCGCGGTGGGCGCGGTACTCGAGCTTGCCCGTGCGGTACGTGAGGTCGTGGAGGCGCATCGCCGGGGCGGGCCTCCCCCGGCGCGGACGCCAGCGCCCCGTGGCGAGCTCGAAGCTGTAGTGCGACAGGAGCTTGTGCCCGTGCGTGGCCACGAAGTGCACCGCCGCGAGCACGAAGCGAAACACGCCCTCGGAGATGAAGTAGTTGAAGTTCACCCGCACCCAGCCGGGCTTGATGCCCTCGGCGCCGTCGACGATGGCGCACTCGAAGCGGTGCGAGGTGCCCTCGTCGATGCCCAGGAGCCGGTGGCCGTAGGGCCCCGCGCACGAGCACCCGCCGCGCGCCTGGATGCCGAAGAGGTCGTTGAGGAGCGCCACCACGAAGTTGTGGTGCAGCGCGCGGCCCTCGCCGTGGCGCACGATGAAGCTCACGATGGAGAGGCGCCACGCGCGGTCGTTGCCCAGAATGCGGAGGTTCTTGTTCTCCCTCCACGACGCGATGGCGCGGCGAATGAAAGACTCCTCGCGCGCCCGGATGGCCTCGACGCCGACGGCCTCTTTGAGCTGAAAAACAAGCCCCGCGCGAATGGACTCGAGAATGGCCGGCGTGCCCGCCTCCTCGCGGTGCACGGGGTCGGCGAGGTACCGGTGCTCGTGCGTGTTCACGTACGAGACGGTGCCGCCGCCGGGCTGCGAGGGCACGCGGTTGGCGAAGAGCGCGCGCTTCGCGATGAGCACGCCGGGCGTGCCCGGGCCGCCGATGAACTTGTGCGGCGAGAGGAACACCGCGTCTTTGTAGGCGAGCGCCGCGGGCCCGGCGCCGTCGGGGTTCATCTCGATCTGCACGTAGGGCGCGGCGGCGGCAAAATCCCAGAACGAGAGCGCGCCGTGGCGGTGCAGCAGCCGCGACACGTCGAGCGTGGCCGTGCCGATGCCCGTCACGTTCGAGGCCGCCGAGAAGCTCCCGATGCGCAGCGGGCGGTGCGCGTACGCGACGAGCTCGCGCTCGAGGTGGGCGAGGTCGACGTGCCCGTCGTCGTCTTCGTCGATGGTGACGAGGTCGGCGTACGACTCGCGCCACGGGAGCTCGTTCGAGTGGTGCTCGTAGGGCCCCACGAACACCACCGGGCGCTCGTCGGCGGGGATGCGCTCGCGCAGCCCGTAGCGCGCGTCGACGTCGGCGGGGATGCGCAGGTTGAGCACGTCGAGGAGCTTGTTGATGGCCCCCGTCGCGCCCGAGCCGCAGAAGATCACCACGTCGTCGGGCCCGCCCCCCACGGCGCGGTGAATGATCTCCCGCGCGTCTTCGCGGAAGCGCGTCGTCTGCATGCCCGTCTGCGAGGTCTCGGTGTGCGTGTTGGCGTAGAGGGGCATCACCTCGTCGCGCATGAAGTCTTCGATGAACGTGAGGCTGCGCCCCGACGCGGTGTAGTCGGCGTAGGTGACCCGCCGCGGGCCGTAGGCGCCGTCGAGCACGTGGTCGTCGCCGATGATCGAGTTGCGAATGGTCTCGATGAGTCGCTCGCGGGCATCCATGGCGCGCGATGCTACGCCCTCGACCCGCGCCCCGGGGGATCGGTGTATCCTCGCGCGCACCATGTCGCGAAGCTCCATCGCCCTGCTCGTCGGCCTCCTGGCGCTCGTCCCCACGGCGGCGCCCATGGCCCAATCGCTCACGTCGTCGCGCCGCCCGCTGCTCGCCCAGCGCGGCACGCGCACCTGCCACACCGACGCCGACTGCGCGAGCCTCGCCGTCCCCCGGCCGCGCGCGTGCCCCCACGGCGGCACCATGACGGCCACCGCCTGCTGTCGCATGGACTACTGCGGCATCTGCTGGAGCGACTGCCCCCCCGCGCGCTGACGCGCCCCGTCGAAATCGGCCCTGTCTGTAACGGGGTTGTGCGTTGACGGCGTCGCGCGACGGTGATCCCGTGGCGCCCACGATGCGCCCTTACGGCCCGCTCGTTCTCGTCGCCGCGCTCAGCGCCGCGTGCTCCTCCTCGGCGCCCGCGCCGCAGCCCGACGCCGCGCCTGCCGACAGCGCCCCCGACGTCGCCGCGGTCGCCG
>CAISKJ010000802.1 GCA_903885885.1 uncultured delta proteobacterium | reverse complement strand
GGCGCCCCGTCGGGCCGTCGGGGGCGCGGGGCGCGCGGCGCGAACGCCGGCGACCGCGGCGACGCGCCCGAGCGCGGCGGCGTCTACGTGCTGCGCGGCGGCGTGGCGACGCGCGTGGGCGTGCTCGTGGGGCTCACCGACGGCGTGCTCACGGAGGTGACGGCGCCGGAGCTCCGCGAAGGGATGCAGGTGGTCATCGACGAGACCGACGCGAGCGCGACGAGTCGACCCGCCGCGGCGGCCCCGCGCGCCCCGAGGATGTTCTGATGGACGCCCCTGCGGCCGACGCGGGCGCGGTGATCTCGCTGCGCGACATTCGCAAGCAGTACGACTCGGGCGAGGTGTCGGTGCTCGCGCTCGGGGGCGTGTCGGTGGAGGTCCCGCGCGGGCAGTTCGTGGCCATTGTAGGCGCCTCGGGGTCGGGCAAGAGCACGCTGATGAACATCGTCGGCTGCCTCGACCGCCCGACCGAGGGGAGATACTTCCTCGCGGGCCACGACGTCTCCGAGCTCGACGCCGACCAGCGCGCCATCGTGCGGAGCGAGCTCATCGGGTTCATTTTTCAGGGCTTCAACCTCCTGCCGCGCACGAGCGCGCTCGAAAACGTCGAGATGCCCCTCGCGTACCTCGGCGTGGCGGGCGACGCGCGGCGCGAGCGGGCCACGCGGGCCCTCGCGCTCGTAGGCCTCGGCGCGCGGCTGCACAACACCCCGTCGCAGCTCTCGGGCGGCCAGCAGCAGCGCGTGGCCATCGCGCGCGCGCTGGTGACCGAGCCCGAGGTGCTCCTCGCCGACGAGCCCACGGGCAACCTCGACTCGCGCACCACCGACGAGGTGCTCGCGATGCTCCAGTGGCTCAACCGTGAGCGCGGACTCACCATCGTGATGGTGACGCACGAGCCCGACGTGGCCCACTGCGCCTCGCGCATCGTCACGGTGAAAGACGGGCTCATTCTCTCCGACGAGCCCGTGGCCGCGCCGCGGCGCGCGACGGCCCCGGCGGGCGCCGAGCCGTGGAAGGTGAACGCCCCCGACGCGATGCCCCACCACGACCCGAACGCGAAGGCCGCGCCGGGAGGGCTCGCGTGGTTCATGGCCTTTCGCCTCGCGCTGCGGTCGCTGGTGCGCGCCAAGCTCCGCGCGTCGCTCACGGCGCTGGGCATTCTCATCGGCATCGCCGCGGTGGTGACCACCAACGCGCTCGGCGTCGGCGCCCAGCAGCGCATGCAGGCGCAGATGACCACGCTGGGGGTGAACCTCCTCGTGGTGATGCCCGGCGGCGCGCGCACGGGCGGGGCGCGCGGCGCGGCGGGCACGGGCGTGTCGCTCACCGACGGCGACGCCGAGGCGATCGCGCGCGAGGTGCCCACGGTGGCGCGCGTGGCCCCCACGGTGGGGTCGGGCGCGCAGGTGGTGGCCGGCGAGCGCAACGTCTCGACGCGCGTCACGGGCACCACGCCCGACTACTTCGCCGTGCGAAGCTGGAGCGTCGCGCTCGGGTCGCTGTGGGGCCCCGATGAGGTGCGCACCTCGGCGCCCGTCTGCGCCATCGGCGAGACCGTGCGCCAGGGCCTCTTCGGCGGCGCCGACCCCGTCGGGCAGGAGCTGCGCGTGGGCAGGCTCCCGTGCACGGTGGTGGCCGTGCTCGCGCGCAAGGGCCAGTCGGGCTTCGGCTCCGACAACGACGACACCATCGTGATGCCCATCAGCACCTTTCGCGCGGGCATCGGCCGTCAGCCCAACGGGCAGGTGAACCAGATCATGGTGACCGCCCTCGGCCCCGACACGGTGCACCGCGCGCAAGACGCCATCACGTCGCTCCTGCGCCAGCGGCACCGCATTCGCCCCAACACCGAAGACAACTTCACGGTGAGCAACCTCTCCGACCTCACGAGCGCCTTCAACGAGCAGACGGCCATCGTGTCGGCGCTGCTCATGGTGGTGGCCTCGATCTCGCTCCTCGTGGGCGGCATCGGCGTCATGAACATCATGCTCGTGTCGGTGACCGAGCGGACGCGCGAGATCGGCATTCGCCTCGCCATCGGGGCGCGCGCCAACGACATTCTGCTCCAGTTTCTCATCGAGGCCGTCACGCTGGCGGCCATCGGCGGCGTAGCGGGCGTCGCGGTGGGCATCGGCGCGAGCGTCGTGGTGGGGCGCCTCACCGACTTCAGCGTGGGCTTTCAGCCCGACATCGCCGCGTTCTCGATGATCGTCTCGGGCGGCATCGGGGTGATCTTCGGGTACTTTCCCGCCCGCAGCGCCGCGCGCCTCGACCCCATCGTGGCGCTGCGCCGCGAGTAGCGGTCTACGCCTTCATCACGCGGTCGTAGAGCACCACGGTGGCCGCCATCGCCACGTTGAGGGGATAGGCGCCCGGGAGGATCACCGTGTCGTGCGCGCGCATGATCGCGTCGGGCAGCGTGCCGTCTTCGGGGCCGAGGAGGTACACCGCGCGCGGCGGGTGCTGATAGGTCTTGATGGCGAGCGCGGCGGGGGTGAGCTCGACGCACACGAGGCGCGCGTTCACGGGGATGGATGCGATGAACTGCGCCATCGTCGGAAAGTGAAACAGCGGCAGGGTGAGCTCGGCGCCCACCGAGCTCTGCTCCTGCGGGTTGCGGTTGCCTACGCTGAACGCGAAATCGGCGCCGAACACGCGCGCCGTGCGAATGAGCGCGCCGAAGTTGGCGGTGCGCTTCACGTTGTAGATCCCGATCCCCACGTAGCCGTTGTCGGGACTCTTCATCTGCCTCGACGGCTGCGATCGCACGCCGACGGTGCGATTGACAAGCGCGCCCTCTCAGCGCTTCGCGCGGCGCCAGCCCGACACCGCGGGCAGGAGCAGCAGCGTGGCCGCCGTGGCCGTCACGAGGCCGCCGATGATCACCGTCGCGAGGGGCCGCTGCACCTCGGCGCCGGTGCCCTTCGCGAGCGCCATCGGCACGAAGCCCAGCGCCGCCACCGTGGCCGTGGTGAGCACCGGGCGCAGCCGCGAGCGGGCGGCCGCGCGCGCCGCGTCGAAGTCACCCGCGCCCTCGGCCCGCTGGTGGTCGATCTCGGTGCAGAGCACAAGCCCGTTGAGCACCGCGATGCCCGCCAGCGCGATGAACCCGACGCCCGCCGTGATCGACAGCGGCATCCCCCGCGCGACGAGCGCGATCACGCCGCCGCTCACCGCGACGGGCACGTTCACGAACACCAGGAGCGCCGAGCGCCAGCTCCCGAGGCTCGCGCGCAGCATCACGAGGATGGCCGCGAGCACGAGCGGACCCACAATCGCGAGGCGCTTCGAGGCGCGCGCGAGGTTCTGGTACTGCCCGCCCACGCGGATCTCGTAGCCCCGCGGACGGGCGAGGCGCGCGAGCCGCGCCTGCACCTCTTGAACGTACGACGCGAGGTCGCGGCCGCGCACGTTGGCCTCGACCACGAGCCTCCGTCGGCCCTGCTCGTGTGACACCTGCGCGGGGCCGAACTCCTCGGTGATCGTGGCCACGCTGCCGAGCGATGCGGCGCCGTCGTCGGTCACGAGGGCGAGGTCGCCGACGGCGCCCGGGCGCATCGTGTCGGGCGCGCCCACGCGCAGCATGAGGTCGAAGCGGCGCTCGCCCTCGTAGATTTGCCCCACGGGGACGCCCGCGCGAAACGCCTGCACGTAGGCCATCACATCGTCGGAGCGCAGCCCCGAGCGGGCGAGCGCGGGCCGGTCGGGGCGCACCGCCAGGGTGGGCAGTCCGTCGATCTGCTCGGCGCGCACGTCCTCGCCCCCGCGGGTGCTGCGAAGCACCTCGGACACGCGGTCGCCGAGGCGCCGCAGCTCGCCGAGGTCGGCGCCGAAGACCCGCACGCCCACGTCGGAGCGAATGCCCGAGAGCAGCTCCGACATGCGCATCTCGATGGGCTGCGTGAAGGCGAAATCGCACCCGGGAAGGGCCACCCGCAGGCGCGCCTCCATGTCTTCGACGAGGGCCTCGCGGTCGTACGGCCTCCGCCACGTCGCGGGCGGGCGCAGCATGATGAACACGTCGCTCTGCTCGGGCCCCATGAGGTCCGTGGCCACCGCGGGCGAGCCCGTGCGCGACACCACGCGCGACACCTCGGGCACCGGCGTGAGGGCGCGCTCCACCGCGAGGGTGCCGCGCACGCCCTCCTCGAGCGACGTGCTCGGCGGGCGCGTGAGCTGCAGCGCGATGGAGCCCTCATCGAGGCGCGGCATGAACTCTCCGCCCTGCCTCTGCCCCAGCGCGACGGAGAGCGCAACCACCGCGAGCACCGCGAGCACCGCCGCGAGCGGACGCCCCATCACCCGGTCGAGCACGGGCTCGTACACCCTGCGCGCGAAGCGCACCGCGAGGGGCGCGTGGTCGCCCCCGGCGCGCCGCGCGATGCGCACGAGCGCGGGCGCCATGGCGGGCACGAAGGTGAGCGACAGCACCAGCGCCGTCGCGAGCGCCGAGAGCACCACCATGGCCATGGGGCGAAACATGCGCCCCTCGACGCCCTCGAGCGCGAGCACGGGCACGTACACCAGCGCGATGATGGCCACGCCGAAGGCCACCGGGCGCGCCACCTCGCCGGCCGCGTCGCGGGCGACTGCCTTCGCGTCGCCCACGCGGTCGAGGGCCGCGCGCACCATCGCGTGCTCGACGACCACCACGGCGCCGTCGACGAGCAGGCCGAAGTCGACCGCGCCCAGCGACATGAGGTTTCCCGTTACGCCGAGGCGCTTCACGAACACCGCGGCGCCGAGCGCCGACAGCGGAATGAGCGACGCCACGAGGAGCCCCGCGCGCAGGTCGCCGAGCGCGAGCAGGAGCACCAGGCACACCAGCGCGGCGCCCTCGGCGAGGTTGTGCGACACCGTGTCGAGCACGCGCCCCACGAAGTCGGCGCGGTCGTAGAAGGGCTCGACGCGCACCCCCGGCGGGAGCTCGCGCACGAGCTCGTCGAGGCGCTCGCGCACGTCGCGTACGGTGGTGCGCGCGTTGGCGCCCGCGAGCATCTGCACCATCACGTACACGACCTCGCCCTCGCCGTCGGCCGTCGCCGCGCCGAGGCGCACGCCGCCGTCAATACGCACGTCGGCCACGTCGCGCACCAGCACGGGCACCCCGCCGACCACGCGCACGGCCACCTCGCCGATCTCGCGCTCGTCGCGCAGGAGCGCCTCGCCGCGCACCACGAGGCCCACCGCGTCGCGCTCGATGGCGCCGGCCCCGACGCTTCGGTTCGATCGCGCGAGCGCGTCGGACACCATCGCGAGCGTGACGCTGCGCGCGGCCATGCGCTGCGCGTCGAGCACCACCTGGTACTGCTTCACCTCGCCGCCCCAGAGGTTCACCTCGACCACGCCGGGCACGTGCCGCAGCGGGTGGGCGATCTCCCAGTCGACGACGGTGTGCGTCTCCACGGGCGTGTGCCCGGGCCAGCGCACCGTAAAGTGGTAGACCTCGCCGAGCCCCGTGGTGAAGGGCCCGATCTCGGGCGTGCCCGCCACCGAGGGGAGGTCTTCGCGGATGGTGGGCATGCGCTGCGACACCTCGAGGCGCGCGATCGTGGGGTCGACGTCGTCTTCGAAGATGGCCGTCACCGACGAGAGCCCCGCGCGCGACGTCGAGCGCACCTCGCGCAGCCCCGGCAGGCCCGCGAGGCCTATTTCTACGGGGTGCGTGACGAGCTCCTCGACCTGCACGGGCCCCAGTCCCGGCGCGCCCGTGAGCACCACCACCTGCACGTTGGTGATGTCGGGCACCGCGTCGACGGGCACGCCCATCGCCGATACTGCGCCCAGCAGCGCCATCACCAGCACCGCGAGCAGCACCAGGTTCGGGTGGTCGACGGAGAAGCGCGCGAGGCGCCCCGCGAGCCCGCCGTCGTCTTCGCGCGCGCTCATCCCCCGCTACGCTCCGCCGCCCGCGATCCGCGCGCGCTCGGCGGCGACCAGGAACGCGCCGCGCACCACCACCGGCGCGCCCGCGTCGAGCCCCGACACCACCTCGACGGCT
>CAISKJ010000801.1 GCA_903885885.1 uncultured delta proteobacterium | reverse complement strand
TGGCCGACGATCTTCCCGAGCGCCGCGTGCGTGGGCGCGTTGGTGGACCGCTTCGCGCAGCACTGCCACGTGATGGACATCGAAGGCGACTCGTGGCGCAAGCGAGGCGGCCGCGCGCGCGAGTGACCGCACGCAGGACGATGTCGCGACGCGGTGAGCGCGCGTGCGCTCAGGCGGCATCGTTGACGGGGGTCGCAGCACCCCGAAACACGCCGACGCGGTGGCTCGCCCGTGACCGTCAAATTTCGACGAATTCTCTCTGCCGTCTACAGCGCCTCGCGCGCCGCGCCGGGGCGGCCGTCGACCTTGCGGTCTGCGTGGCGAACCTCGGCGATCACGTCGTCGCTCACGTCGTCGAGCTCCTCGTCGGAGAGGTCGACGGCGGCGTCGGCGAGGGCCTCGGCGCGCCAGTGTCCGCGTTGTACGATCTCGGTCTTCTCGGCGCGCTCGATGAGCTCCTCGAAGGCCGCCGCGAGGTCGCGGGTCGCCGTGCGCGCGTGCAAGCGGGTCCAGGTGTAGACCAGCTCCTCCCACAGCGTAGCGAGCGAGGTGTCGACGGATAGTTCGCGAATGCCTGCCATGTGAATCGTACCTCCTGTGACCGGTACGATAACGCTACGAAGGGGGCCGAGAGAACCCGTTTCGCCCCGCGCGAACGCGCACCCCGGCGGCGAGGGAGACGCTGACGGGCGATGGGACGACGGGCCGAGGCGGCGGGGGAGGTTGTGACGGGCGCTGGAACGAGGGGCCGAAGCGGCGGGGGCGGTCGTGACGGCGGACGACACGACGTCCCCGGGCGGTGAGGGAGCCGATGGGAGGGCGGGCGACGAGGGAGCGCGGCGGTCAGGGCAGAGAACGAGAGGCCATGAACTCGCCCGCAGACGGGGGTTCGCCAGAGGCCATGTGCCCGTCTATTGAGGCTTACCCCCGGCTGTACGTGCGAGGTCACCCGCGGCGGGTTGCACGTTGCCATCACGCACCGGCACCGCACGACGGTTCGTGTGAAGGAGGTGCGAAGCCTCCCGATGTGATTGCGTGAGTCGCTCGCAACAAGCGCTGCAACCTGCGAAGCAGGTGGCGACCTACGTACAGCCGGGGGTGAGCCTCACGCGACGAGCGCACGGGCTCTGGCGAACCCCCGTCTGCAGGCGCGCTCATCGTGTATGGCGAACCCCCGGTCTGCGGGCGCACTCATCGGCTCTGGCACACCCGCTCCCACCAGTGCGACAGATCTGACGAAAGGCACTGGGCGGCGGAGGAGGCGATGGGAGGACTGGCGACGCGGGGTGCGGGGCGGGGTCAGGGCGTAGTTGGGACGGAAGCGAGGAGAGGATCAGGGGCGTGCGACTGGGAGTCAGTACGGAATCGGTCGCATGCGCCGGGCGCGCGCGTCGACAACTGACACGTCTACCGACCACATCGGGCTCGGGACCACGCACGACGAGATGCCGCAAAGCACGGCGTCGAACCAGCTCCGACTGGTGGCGCCGACCAGCGTCGTTTCCATGAACCAGGTGACGCCGACGCCGCTCGCCTGCGGCGCGCTGTGCACGCCGACATAGGCGTGTCCCGGGACGATGCGGAGCACAGGCTCGAAGCCGATGTTCTCCAGGATGCTCGCGAACAAGAGCGTTCCGTCGATGCAGTTCGCTGCGCGCATCGCCACGCTGTCGCGCGGGAGGCTGATGGGCTGGTAGCCTTCGAAGTAAGACGACGAGATGTTGCGGTAGATGATGCCGCGGGCGCGCAGCTCGTTGAAGATGGCCGCGAGTGCGTCCCAAACTACGTCTGCGCGCGAGCTGCTGCGCGCCCAACGCACGTCCCGGGAGACGAAGTTGTCGGTCGTGTTGTAGAGCACGAGGCGGTACCAACCACCACTCGCGGGTGCTGTGTAGAACCCCGAAGCGCCGCTGCGCCGGTCGGTCCATACCTGTGCCGCTGCACTTGCGGCACCTGGTCGCCAGGCGAGGTACTGGCTCTCGGAAAAGAGGTACACGTCGATGTCGGCGTCGGCCCCGCCAACGACGGACCCCAAGCTCCACGCAATCGACTCGTTGCCTTCGAGGTAGATGCGATCGGGGTTGTGGTTTCCTACAGTGATATTGGCCGTGCGGTTGATCGCCTCAGAGCGGTATTGCTGCCGTGAAGGGTTCCAGCTGATTGCGCCGAAGGTGCCGTACTGGCTTCGCGGTTCGACCGCTCTGCGAACTGTCGTGACGGTCGGGTCGTTGGGCATCACGAAAACCGACGCGTAGGTGCCCATCGCGTCGTAGGTGTCTGCGGGCGAGGTGGTCAGTCCGTCGATCGCAGACTGCGACCACACAACGCCGTTGCCGGGCAGGGCCGAGAAGGAGCGCATCGCGGACGACAGCATCATGCCGCTGGCATCTCGCGCGTAGGCCTCGATGCCCATGGGCGTCAGAGAGCGAAGAGCGTAGAGGAGCGGGAGATTCCACGCAGGGTTCACGCATCGGATCTGCGGTGTGCCTGGCGACACGGAGACATTCTCTGTGCGATCGATCGCGTAGCCTGGGGCGCGCACCTGGAGTGAGACGGTCTGCGCTGCTGTTCCCGTATTGGTCAGGCGCGCGCAGGCGCTCTCCAACTCGTAGACACCCTCCGAGGGCGGGCGCAGTCCGAACAGGTGCACCAGGTAGGTGGGCAGCCAGGTTTCGCCGCTGGGGCGATTCCAGAGCGCGGGGAATGACCACTCGACACGAATCGACGATGCCATCGTCATGCATGTGCCGGTGGCGCACGTCTGGCCCGCTGCGCAGGCTCTCCCGCAGGCTCCGCAGTTCGTCGCGTCGGTGCGAACATCTACGCAGCGGCCAGTGCACGAGGTCTGACCGGCAGCACACGTCGACACGCAGGCGCCGCCTGTGCACCCTTGTCCGGTCGGGCAGGCGAGCCCACACGACCCACAGTTGGCCACGTCGTTCTGCGTAGTGACGCATCTCCCGCTGCAGGCCGTCTGCCCAGGGCCGCACATCACCGTGCAGCGTCCCGCGGAGCACACCTGCCCGCTCGCGCAGGCGTTGCCACACGCGCCGCAGTTGGCGACGTCGCTCTGTGTGTCAACGCAGCGTGCGCCACAGGTCGTCTGCCCCGTTGTGCACGTGAGCGTGCAGCGGCCGCTCTGGCAGCTCTGGCCCGCCGCGCAGACGTTGCCGCACGCGGCGCAGTTGCCCGGGTCGCTTTGCAGATCGACGCACTGCGATCCGCAGGTGGCGCGCGGCGAAGGGCAGCCCGCCACGCACGCGCCGCTCATACACCCCTGACCGGAGGGGCACGCACGCCCGCAGGCGCCGCAGTTGAGCGTGTTGCTCTGCAGCTCGACGCACGCGCCGCTGCATGCGGTCTGGCCCGATGCACAGAGCACGCGACAGGCGCCCATGACGCACGATTCGGCGCTCTGGCAGGTGCGTCCGCATGCGCCGCAGTTGAGCGCGTTGCTTTGTAGATCGACGCACGCGCCCCCGCAAAGCGCGGTGGGAGTCGGGCACGTCGGCGCCACGTCGGGCGGCGGCTTCGACGCCGTGTCGATCGGTGCATCCTGCGGCGCGATGTCGACCGTCGTGTCGGCTGGCGCGTCTTGCGGCGCGATGTCGACCGTCGTGTCGGCTGGCGCGTCTTGCGGCGCGGCGTCGGTCGGTAGGTCGACGGGGGTCAGGTCCGGATCCGAGCAGCTGGCGACGAGCAGCAGTGCGAGCAGTGGAAGGTAGCTTTGTTTCATGCGGTCAATCGTCCGTCTCGTTGTGCGCGCCCGCTTGGGGGCGCCTTGGTGATGGTGACTCCGTGCGCGGTCCGAGGGCCTGTCGAGACCAGGCGTAGCCCGACGCCACGCCCGCGGGTATGCAGCGGCATCGCCTACATCGTGGCCGCCACGCCGCGGCGCCGAGCCTACTTGCTAACTGATTCGAACGTCTATCGTGTTAAATGGATGTTCGTCGTTGTGATCAGGTCGGCGCGGACGGCCTGTCAGGGCGTGTTACGCACGCGGGCCGTCGGCGGCCGCAGGGGGACGACCCGCGGCTGTCGGGCGACCGCTCGTCGCGGCGCGCGGCGCCTACACGAAGCGCTTGAGCTCGTGCAGGAGGTCGTGCACCGCGTCGAGCCTGCGGCGCAGCCGCGCGTCGCCCTGCGCCGCCAGCGCCTCGCCGTTGAACGTGAGGTGCGTGCGCCAGGTGGCGCGGTTGGTGAGGTACGCGGCGAGGGTCTCGCAGAAATCTTCTTCGCGCTCGCAGCCGGCGTAGCCGCTCACAAGCCCCGGGCGCGCTGGCCGCTGCGCCGCGGCGGCGCTGGCGCGCACGTAGGCCTCGCGGTCGCGGTAGGTGCGCTGCACGAAGGCACCGAGCGCGTCGGTGAGGTCGTAGCGGTCGCAGAGCGCGTGCCCCATCTCGTGGAGCGCGCAGGCCTCGAGGCCGCGGGCCCGGAGCTGCGCGGGGTACAGCTTGACCGTCGCCCCCACCGGGCCCACGCCGCGCGGCGGGTAGCGGGCCTCGCGCG
>CAISKJ010000800.1 GCA_903885885.1 uncultured delta proteobacterium | reverse complement strand
GCCGCGCGTCGGCCACGACCTGCAGCGCGCGGGCGCGGGCCTCGGCCTCGGCGTGCTGCGCGCGCTCGCGGGCGTCGCGCTCGATCTGCCCGGCGCGGGTGCGCACCTGCGCCTCGATCTCGGCGCCCATAGTGGCGCGCACGCGGAGCTCCGCGTCTTGCATCGTGAGGGCGGCCGACTGGCGCGCGGCCTCGGCCTCGGCCTGCGCGGCCTCGACCTGACGCTGCGCGGCCTCGACGCGGGCGCCGGCGGCGTCGACCTGGGCCTGCGCGGCCTCGACGCGGGCCTTCGCCGTGACGAGGGCGCCCTCGTGCTCGGTGACGGTCGCGCGCAGGGCGTCGACCTCGCGGCGGTGCTGGGCGACGAGGGCGTCGCGCTTCTGGTTCTGAATGAGCCACGAGACCGCGGCGCCAGCGGCCGCGGCTGCGATGTGGAGGATGGGCATCAGCGATTCTCCGGGGGATCGCGCCCGTCGTCGGACGAGGCGCGGAGTGTTCTCTGGTCGGTGACGACCCACGCGACGGGGACGTCGTGGGCTTCGAAGGGCACCTCGGCGATCAACTGAAAGTCGAAGGCCACGCCGAGGGTGACAGCGTTGACGGTGCGAACAAGGGTCTGGTCGTAGTAGCCGCGGCCGTAGCCGAGGCGATGGCCGGCGCCGTCGATGGCCAGCGCGGGCACCACCACGAGGTCGAGCGCTTCGGGGGGCACCACGGGCGCGCCCGCGGCGGGCTCGTCGATGCCCCACGCGTTGGCCTCGAGCGCGAAGCCCTCGTCACCGCGCCAGGCGACGCGAAACTCGAGCTCGCCGCGGCCGTCGACCACGACGGGCAGACACACGGTGCACCCGCGGGCGCGGGCCTCTGCGATGAGCGCGGCGGTGTCGACCTCGTCGGGCAGCGAACGAAACACCGCGAGGGTGCGCGCTGCCCGCCAGGGGTCGAGCGCGATGACCCGCTCGCACAGGGCCTGCGAGCGCGCCGCGCCGGCCCCCGGAGGGAGCGAGGCGCGCAGGCCGCGGTACCGCTTGCGCAGGGCGGCCTTGGCCCGCGGGCGCAGGGCGTCGAGCTGTTCGAGCGTGTAGGGCAGGGCTTTGCGGGGAACGTCAGTCACGGCGCACGGAGCCTCTGTGTGTATCACGGGATCGGCGGCGCCAATGACCCGATCACGCGGATACAGGAGCCTTTGACCAGGGGACACAGAGCGAGTACGAGGCGGCTCCTCCGTGGCGCTGCAGCGCGCCGCGCGCGACGGGCGATGGGACGCATGCGAACGAACACACTGACTCTCCTGCTGGCAGCGCTCCTCACCCTCTCCGGCGCCTGCAAATCAAGGCACCTTCGCACCTGGACGCCGCAAGACCACGACCCCGACGGGGGCGCCGTTGCGGCGGGCTCGCAGCCCGTCGCCGACAATGATCCCCTCAACGCCGCGCGGGCGCTCTTCGCGGCCCAGTGCGCGTCGTGCCACGGCAACGAGGGGCGCGGCGACGGCCCCATGGCGGCGATGTTTCGCCCCGCCGACCTCTCGGCCGAGGCGCTCCAGTCGGCGCGCAGCGACGAGGACCTTGCGAGCGCGATCACGCGCGGCAAGGGGCGCATGCCGGCCTTCGGCGCGCAGCTCCGCCCCGAGGCGGTGCCGCTGCTGGTGGCGCTCATCCGCTCGTGGCGCCACTGATCGGTCGCCGCTGAATCACCGCGCCGGGCGCGCACCCGCCGAGGCCGCGGCGGTGATGGTGCCGCGCGCGACGACGTTGGCGTTGCCGTCGCGGCCCACCAGCTCTTCGACGATCACGTCGTAGTCGCCCGCGGGGATGCTCGTGACCTGAAGAAACTGGTCGTGGCGGCACGCGCAGCGGGCGAGGGCGGCCCGGTCGGCCGCCTGGTAGCGCAGGTGGACGAGGCGGTCTTTGAAGTCGGCGTAGTACGACGGCGCCGGCGAGCACGAGAAGCGCACGTTGCGAACCTCGAGCTCGAGGCGGTCGGCGGAGAAGAACCCGTGCACGCTCGCGGCGAGGGTCTCGCGCGCGGGGTCGTGCACGCAGGCGCTCTCACCGAGCAGAAACACGCCGGCGTCGGAGGGACGCGGGGGCGCGCCGTCGCTGACGGTGTGCGCCGCGACGGGCGCGGTGGCCGGCGGTGGCGGACGGTCGACGGATGCGTCGGCGCGGCGCGGGGCCGAGCGCGATTCGCTGCGACACCCCGCGACGAGCGCGGCTGCGAGGGCGATGGAGGCGGTGGTGCTCTTCACGACGGGGCGGCGCTGAGTATCGCCGACGACGCTCGCGCCGCGCGGCGAAATCACCGCGAGACGGTGGCCGGGGGAGGGCGGCGTTCAGAGTCGGAGGGTCGTGCCGAGGGGCTCACTCGAAGGCTCGACGTCGGGCGCGGCAGAGACGGGCGGCACCTCGATGCGAGGCACCGTGCGCCGCGCGGGTGCGCGTCCACGCGGCGGCCGACGTTCCGCGCCAGCAGGTGCGCGCGCCGCGTCGGGGTTGCACGGGAGCGCCGAGAGGTCGATGCCCGTGCCCGCGATTGAGATGGAGACGTGGCCGAAGGGCGTATCGACCTCGCAGTTGCGCACGCGCATGCCCGGTGCGGGGCGCAGCGCGTCGGGCTCGGGCGCGGGCGGTGCGATGGGCTGCATCGCCGTCGGAGGTGCGATGGGCTGCATCGCGGGCAGCGCGGGCGCGTCGGCCTGCGGCGCGGCGGGGGCTTGCACCGCGCCTACGGGCGTGGCGAACACCTCGGTGACGTACACGCCGCCGCCCGCGCGCACGAGGCCCACGCCGACCGCGCGGTAGTTGCCTGTGATGTTGGCGTAGTGTCCGGGGCTGCGGAGGAGCGCCTCGTGCGCGTCGCGCGGTGATTGATTGAACGCGATGTTCTCGCCGAGGGCGCGCCAGCCGAAGCGCGCGGCGGCGGCGCGGTCTGCGACGGTGCCTGTCGTGGGCGACCGGTGTGAGAAGTATCCCGCGCGGGCCATGTCGGCGCTGTGGGCCTCGGCGATCGCGTCGAGGCGGGCGTCGCTCGCGAGGGGCGCGAGGTGACGCGCGGCGCGGGCCTCGTTGATCCACGCGACGAGCGCGGTCGACTCGCTGCGGTCGACGGTCTGCGCGCGCGCGACAGGGGCTGCGAGAATGAGAGAGACGATCACGAGGGGGGCGATGCGCATGGCGTCTTTCTCCGCTTGTGGAGGGCGACCCACGCGTGGGCGCCGTCACTGTGCGGGGGTTAGCATACGCGGCGCGGTCGCCCAAACCGACGGAGGCGCTACTCGTCGTCGTCGAACTCGGGGTCGCTCTCGTCGAGGTCGGTCTCGTCGGGCGGGTCGACGTCTTCGGGGAGCGCGGTGCCCGCGCGGAGGTTCACGACCTCTTTGAGGTCTTTGCCCACCTTGAAGAAGGGGAGCTTCTTGGGGCCCACCTCGACCGGGTCGGCGGTGCGCGGGTTGCGACCGGTGTAGGGCTTGTACTGCCGCACCGTGAAGCTGCCGAAGCCGCGCACCTCGATGCCCTGGCCGCGCGCGAGCGACTCGGACATCGATTCGAAGATGCTGTTCACCACGAGCTCGGCGCGGCTCTTGGTGATCTTCGCCCGTCGGGCAAGCTCTTCGATGAGTTCTGACTTGGTCATCGCGGTGTGCGCGCGCCGCGCCTTGATCGCGAACGCGCCGCGAGTCTACGTTTCACAGAATGCGTGTCAAACACAACGTTTCGCTCTGCGTCGGCGCCCTCTTCGCGGCCCTCGCCTCGTGTCGACGCGCCGAGCCCGCGCGCGAAGCGGCGCCCGCGCACGTGACGGCGCCCGTGCACGTGACGGCGCCCGTGCCGGTCGACGCGAGCGCGGCGCCGGGCGCGTCGTGGCGTCGCGCGGCCTTCCCCGTCTTCGACATTCACACGCACATCGACCCGGCGGCCACGGCGCGCGTGCTCGCGATGTTCGACGAGCGCAACGTGCGCATGGCGGCCAACATGTCGGGCGGCGCGCCCGGCGAGGGCCTCGAAGAGTCGCTCGCGCAGCAGCGCGCCTCGGGCGGGCGCATCATTCCGTTCTGCAATATCAACTGGCGCGGCGCGGGCAACCCGGGCTGGGTCGCGGCGCAGATCGCGACGCTCGAGGGCTGCGCCGCGGCGGGCGTCAAGGGCTGGAAGATCCCGAAGGTGCTCGGCCTCGCGGCGGGCGACGGGCGCGGTCAGCGGCTGCACGTCGACGATCCGATGCTCGACCCGATCTTCGAGCGCGCTGGCGCGCTCGGCATGGTGGTGCTCATTCACTCGGGCGATCCGCGCGCGTTCTTCGAGCCCGCCACACCCGCCAACGAGCGCTGGGACGAGCTCGGCGTGCACCCCGCGTGGAGCTTCGCCGACCCGCGCTACCCACGCTGGACCGAGATTCTCACCGAGTTCGAAACCCGCGTGCTGCGGCACCCGCGCGTGCGCTTCATCGGCGCGCACTTCGGCAACGCCGCGGAGGACCCCGACCGCGTCGAGCGGCTCCTCGCGCGCGCGCCCAACTACTTCATCGACACGTCGGCGCGCATCCCCGAGTTTGGCCGCCACGACCCCGAGCGCATGCGCCGCTTCTTCGTGCAGTGGCAAGACCGCATTCTCTTCGGCACCGACCTCGGCGTCGGCACCGACCCGCGCGACCTCATGCTGGG
>CAISKJ010000799.1 GCA_903885885.1 uncultured delta proteobacterium | reverse complement strand
CCGCCTCCGCCTCCGCCCCCGCCCCCGCCTCCGCCTCCGCCCCCGCCCCCGCCTCCGCCTCCGCCTCCGCCTCCGCCTCCGCCTCCGCCTCCGCCGAGCGGTGGCCTCACGATCACGAGCGCGTGTCCGCCCGCCGCGACGTTGGGCGTCGCGGTGAGCTACCGGGTGACCGCCACGGGCTTTCCGCCGCCGTGGTTCACGTACGCGAACTTCCCCGACGGCGTGTACATCGACGTGAACTCGGGGCAGATCTTCGGCACGCCGCGCTCCCTGGGGTCGTGGAACGCTTCGATCATCGTCGAGAGCGATGCGCCCGCGCGCGTCACACAGTCGTGCGTGATGGTGGTGAACGCGCCCGCCAACTATGCGCTGCCGACGATCACGAGCGCCGCGATGCCGGCGGGCACGATCAACCTCGCGTATCGCTTCACCGTGACGGCCTCGGGCACGCCGACGCCGACGTATTTTCAGAGCGGGCTCCCCGCGGGGCTCACGCTCAGCCGAAGCACGGGCGTGGTGTCGGGCACGCCGACCGCGCGCGGAACCTTCAGCGTGGGCCTCATCGCGCGCAACACCCTCGGCGACGCCACGCAGCGACAGACGCTCGTGATCCGCTGACCGCCCGCGCGGCGCGTCGCTACGGGGCGCCGCGCACGATCTGATCGACGGCGCCGCGCGTGGCCCGCTGCATCGCGCGGCGCACACAGTCGGCCTGGCCGTCGGGCGTGACGGCGTCGCGACCGCTCAGCGTGACCGACGCCGTCGACTCGAACTCGTAGGCGCGCGACGGCGACGACGACACCACGATCGACACGGAGACCCGCGCGCTCGTGGCGGTGACCTGCACGCCCTGAATGTTCGCGTCGAAGAAGTGCCCGCGGACGCCGCCCGCGCGGGCCCCGCGCTGCGCCGACGCGGGCGGTGTGGTGGTGACCTCGACGCGCGACGCGAGGGCCCCCTCGATGGCCTCGCGGGCCGCGACCGTGAGCGCCTCGCTGGCGACCTCGGAGTGGTTCGAGACCCCGCTGAGGTTGACGTACACGGGCCGCCCCCGCGCGTCACCGTGGGCCGAGATCACCGCGCCGAAATCTGCGCCGCGCCCCGCCACCGAGCGCGCCACCGCAACGCCGAGCCCCAGCACCAGGAAGGCGCCCGGCACGGCGAAGTCAAGCCACCTCCGACCGACCCGTTGCGTCACCGTGTCGCCCTCCATTGTCGCGAGAGTAGACGCGCACCCGAAGCGCCCTGTCAAACCTCGTGCGTTGCGTCATGGCAGAGCCCCGAGGCACGGCGAGCCCCGTTGACATCGGTCGTAATTTTGTGGCGATGCGAGCCTTGACGCACAGCGTCACGGGCGTATGTTGGCACCCTCGAAGCACCGCCCGAGGGGAGTTCAGCTCGCGGCGGTTGGCCTGCGGCGTGGCGGCCGGGCGCGACGGGTTCGTCGTGGCCCGTCGTCGTCGTCGCACGTTCGCATGCAAGGGAGTCGCTGGGATGAATCTCGAAGTCGTGACGCGTCCGATGATGATGGTTCGTGAGCAGGTGGTGCGCCTCGGCGCGCAGTGGGCGAAGCAGGGGCGCCACGTGAGCCAGGTGGCGCTGCGCAACAGCGCGACCGCGCTCACGCGCACGGCGGCGCGCCTCGACACGCTCGCCGATCGCATCGCCGACGCGCCCGTTGTCGACGCATCGCCCGTCGTCGAAGCAGCGCCCGTCGTCGAAGCGGCGCCCGTCGTCGAAGCGGCGCCCGTCGTCGAAGCGGCGCCCGTCATCGAAGCGGCGCCCGTCGTCGAAGCGGCGCCTGCGCACGGAGCCTCGACGAGCGGCGCGCGCGGACGCGACGCGGCGAAGAAGAAGCACCGTCGATAGCCTCGCGCAGCGCGCCGAGCGCGCGATCCCCCGACGCGCGATTTTCACATGCGCGAAGGCTTGTCAAGCTGGGGTGGGGGGTCTGTTCTTCGCGAAAACGTTGTGATACTCCGCCCCTCCGTGGCTGCCGTCGAGGCGCGATACACCCCTCGCGCGACGGTGTTCGGAGTGACGGTGTCGTTGATGAACAGCTCCACGTTGAAGACCTTCACGGTGATCCTACGGCCCCCGGTAAACACCGTCGGTCGTTCGCGCCGATGGAGTGGCCACTGCCTCGACCTCGACCTCGGCGTCTCGGCGGGCTCGGCCTCCGAGGTGCGCATGCGCCTCGCGACGTCGATCGCCGCGGCCCTCGGCGCGGCGCCCGTCGATCCGCAGAGTCACCGCGGCCGCCGCGGCACGCGCGACAAATCGCTGTGGGACGTTGCGCGCCAGTCGCCCATCGTCACGCGGCAGACCGTCGAGACCGACGCGGGCCCCATCGAGGTTCGCTACGTGCAGCCGCTCGAGTCGGCGTGCGCGTAGGCGCTTCCCTGCCGCTGCGGCAGCACGTAACGTCGCGCCACCGATGGCACGAACGCCGCTCGCAGCACGGCTGATCGACACGCTCCGCACCGCCCTCGCCTTCGATCGCCTGGGCATTGGCCCGCGCGAAGGCGCCGCACGCCGCGACGAGGCCCTGCACCGGCGCGCCACACGTCGCGAGGCGCTCACCCTCGGCGCCGCCGCGCTTGCCGCGTGCGCGGGCCCCACGGCGGCCTCGGCGCGCCGCACGCCCTCGCT
>CAISKJ010000798.1 GCA_903885885.1 uncultured delta proteobacterium | reverse complement strand
GCCGGTCACGCGCGCGATGGTGCCCAACGCCTTCGTCACGGTGACGCTCGTGCGCCCGCGCACGGGCCCGCTCCGCGCGACGGGAGAGTTCGACCTCCAATCGCCCGACCTGCGCTGGGGCGCCACCGAGGTCGGCGTGCGTCCGCAGGCCGCGCCCCTCACCGTGCAGCTCGCCCTCGGCAGCACGCAGGTGCGCCCCGACGTCGACGTGCCCATCGACGTCGACGTGCGCGACGCAAGCGGCCGCGGCGTGGCCTCCGAGGTTGCGCTCTACGCCGTCGACGAGGGCTCGCTGCGCCTCACGGGCTACACCACGCCCGACCCCACGAGCGGCCTGCTCCCGCGCCACGGCGCGCAGTTCGCGCTCGAAGACATTCGCCGTCAGCTCGTGTCGCGCGTCGATTTCCCCGCGCTGCCGGGCGCGAGCGGCGACGGCGGCGAAGACAGCGAGCGCGGCCTGCGCGACGACCGCGAGGTCTTCGACCCGACGCCCCTCTGGCTCCCGCACCTCACCACCGACGCCAACGGCCACGCGCACGCGTCGCTGCACGTCCCGTCGCGCAACACGCAGTACCGCGTGATGGCCGTCGCGGTCGACACGGGGATGCGCTCCGGCGGCGCCTCGGCCACCCTCACGGCGAGCCGCCCGGTGGTGCTGCGCCCGTCGTTTCCGCGCGCGCTCACCGAGGGCGACCGCTTCGAAGCCGCAGCGTTTCTGCACAACGCCGAGCGCACCGCGGTCGAGGCCACGGTCACGCCCATCGTCGACGGCGTGCGCCGCGCGTCGCGCACGGTGCACCTCGACCCCGCGGCGGAGGTGCGCGTCGCCGAGGCCCTCGAGGCGCGCGGCGAGGCCGTCGACGTAGCCTTCGAGGTCACCGCGGGCGGCGCCTCGGACCGCACCGCGGCGCGCATCCCCGTGTCGCCGCGCGTGCGCTGGAGCCGCGCGGGCGCGGTGGGCGCCGTGCAGCACGATCGGGCCCTCACGATCGACCTCCCCGACGGCATCGACACGCAGCGCGGCGCGGTGGTGCTCACCCTCGCGACGCATCCCTTCGTGGGCGTCGACGGCGCGATGGAAGACCTCCTCGAGGCGCCCTGGGGCGGCGCCGAGTCGCACGCTGCGGCGGTGCTCGGGTGGGCCTCGCTGGCCGCGCTCGACGTGGGCCTGCGCCCCGCGCGATGGTCGAGCCGCGAGGTGCGACGGCGCGCCGACGCGGCCCTCGCCACGCTGGTGAGCTACCAGAACGCGAGCGGCGGCTTCGGGCCGTGGTCGGTCTCCGACGAGACGCACCCGTACCTCTCGGCGTGGGCGCTGCACGCGCTCATCGCGGCCGAGCGCGCGGGCTTCGCCGTGCCCGACGGGGCGCGCGAACGCGCGACGTCGTACCTCTCGATGGCGGTCAACTACGGCGCCTTCAACGACGGCTCGTCGGGGTGGAACGACGAGCTCGCCTTCGCGCTCCGGGTGTTGAACGACGCGCGCCGCCCCAACGGCCAGCGCGTCACGGGCCTCTACGACGCGCGCGACTCGCTCACGCCCTTCGGCCTCGCGCAGCTCGCCATGGCGATGGACGCCGGCGACACGCGCCGCGACACGCTCCTCGCCGCGGCCCTGCGACGGACGGGCGTCCTCAACGCCACGACCTTCCGCGACGCCGCGGGCCTGCGCTGGTACGCCAGCAGCGCGCGCACCGCGGGCGCGCTCCTCGAGGCGGTCTCCGCGGCGTCGTCCGACGTGCGCGGGGCGCGCGAGCTCGCGGCCTCGCTGCTGCGGCTGCGCTCGGGCCACGACGGCGCCTCGTGGGGCTCTTCGCACGAGTCGGCCTACGCCCTCGCGGGCCTGTCGGCCTACGCGAAGCGCTTTCAAGAGGGACGCACCCTCGACGCGACGGTGCGCGTCGACGGCCGCGCCGTGCAGCCCTCGGTGCGCACCGCGCAGGGCGCCCGCTACGTGCTGCCCGTGCGCGCGCTCGGCGAGGCGGCGCACCGCGTCGAGGTGGCCGCGGAGAGCCCCACGTTCTACGCCATCGACGGCCGCTGGGCGACGCCCCTCGGGCCCGCCGAGGGCATCGCGCGCGGCCGCGACGTCGCGCTGCACCGCGTGTTCGAAACCGAGGCCGGCGCCCCCATCGCAGACCGCGGGCACGTGCGCCTCGGCGACCTCGTGCGCGTGCGCCTCTTCGTGTACTCCGAGGGCAACACCGCGCCCTTCGTCGTGCTCCGCGACGCGGTCGGTGGCGGCTTCGAAGCCGTCGACCAGGGCTTCGCTACGACGCCGCAGTCGTCGCTCAACTCGCTCCTCGGCGGCGGCCCCGACGACGGCGCCATCGACCCGCGCGGCTTCTACGCGATGCGCTCCCTCGACCAGATTTCGCACCGCGCCTTCCAGCGCGGCTTCACGAGCTTTCACTTCAACACCGGCGCGTCGGGCCTGCGCGAGTACACCTACGCGGTGCGCGCCACCACCGTGGGCACCTTCACCGTGGCCCCCGCGCAGCTCGAGGCGATCTACCATCCCACCCAGCTCGCGCGCAGCACCGCCGCGACGCTCACCGTCGACCCGTGAACCGCAGCCCCCGCGCGGGGCGGCTCCGACGCGCAGCCGTCGCGCTCGCAGCCGCCCTCGCGCTCGCGGTCATATTCTGTCACTCCCTGATCGCGTCGGGGGTGCTGATCGACCGCGCGCGCTTCGCCCACCCCGACGACTCGGTGGTGGTCGTCGACCGCACGGGCCGCCCGATGCGCCTCGCGCGCGTCGACGGCGCCGACCGCCGCTGGGCGCGCCTCAGCGACGTGTCGCCGACCTTCGTCGCCGCGGTGATCGCCACCGAGGACGGTGACTTTCACGCGCACCACGGCGTCGACTGGCGGGCCCTGGCGCGCTCGGCGGCGCGCGACCTGGTGCCCGGCGCGCGGCTCTCGGGCGCTTCGACCCTCACGCAGCAGCTCGTGAAGCGCGTCTACGGCCGCCGGGGCGTGTTCGCCAAGCCCCTCGAGATGCTGCGCGCCCTCGCGCTCGAGCGCGCGCTCTCGAAAGACGAGATCCTCGAGCAGTACATCAACCGCCTGCCCTTCGGCGACGGCATCGAAGGGGTCGAGCGGGCGAGCGCGTCGTACTTCGGACACAGCGCCACGACGATGACCGTCGCCGAGGCCGCGCTCCTCGCGGGCGTGCCCCAGGCGCCCAGCGCGACGGAGCCGCGGAGGCACCTGCCCCGCGCCCTCGCGCGCCGCGGGTATGTGCTCGACCGCATGCTCGCGCGCGGCAAGATCGACCGCGCAACATGGACGATTGCACGTACCGAGACTCCGTCGATCGTCGCAGAGTCGCCGCGTCCGTGGGAGGCCGCGCGCGCCGTCGACCACGTGCTCGGCCTGCGGCGCCGCGGCGAGATCGCGCACGAGGGCGCCGTCGTGCGCACCTCGATCGACCTCGCGATGCAAGCGCGGGCCGAGTCGGTGCTCCGCGCGGCGGTGGCGCGCTTCGCGGCGCGCGGGGCGCGCAACGGCGCGGCCGTGGTGGTGGCCAACGCGACGGGCGAGGTGCTCGCGTATGTCGGCGCCGCGCGCGACGCGGCGGGCGACGCGGGCGGCGCGCTCGATCTCGCGCGGGCGCGACGGCAGCCCGGGTCGACGCTCAAGCCCTTCGTGTACGAGCTCCTCTTTGAGCGCGGAGGAACGCCGGCGACGGTGCTCGACGACGTGGCCGTG
>CAISKJ010000797.1 GCA_903885885.1 uncultured delta proteobacterium | reverse complement strand
TGAGCCACGGCAAGGATGCTCCACCCGGCAAGGTCACCGTCGGACGTGGCCTCGACAGGATCGCGGCGGCCGTCGAACTCCTGCGAGCACTGCGCAGGCCCACAGAGAAAGGCCGCGCGAAGAAATGAGAGCAACGATGAGCGCGGGAGAGGGCCGGGGTGAGGGCATGCAGTACGCTGAGGCACCCTCTCCCACGCTCTGCGTGGGAGAGGGGCGGGGTGAGGGCCTACGGCGCCGGCACCACCGTGAGCGTCCCGCGCGGGGCCAGGCCCACCCGCTGCGTGATGATCACCGCCGGCGCGCCCGGCGCCGCGTCGGGGTTGGCCGCGTGGACGCGCACCACGTCGCCCTGGCGCGTCACCGACACGTGCCGCGGGCCCTCGTCGAGCGTCTCGATCACCGCGACGGCGAGCGCGCCTCGCACGAAATCGCGCGCCCCGCGCTCGGCCGCGGTGGGCGCCCGCACCGCCGTGGCCGCGCCGAAGTCGATGCGACGCAGCGTGGCCCCCTCGAAGCGCAGCGCCGCGTTGAACGCGGGCCGCGCGGTGCCGTCGCTCACGGCGCCTTCGAGCGCCCAGCGCAGGCGCGTCTCGGTGGGGGCGCTCACGGGCTCGCCGGGCGCGATGGGCAGCGCCTCGTCGCGCCGCGCGAGGGCGCCCGCGAGGCGGGCGGTGACGTCGCCAGGCACCGAGGCCCGGCCCACCACCACGTCGGGCTCGTCGGGGTGCGCGCAGGCCCGCGACGGGCGCACGCAGCCCGCGCGCAGCACCACCCACGCGTCGCCGTCGCGCGCGACGCTGAAGGTCGCGGGCTCGGGGAGCTCGCACTGCACCGTGCGCACCGCGCTCACCATGCGGGGAGCGCCTCCGCCCCGCGCGTCGTGCAGCACCGGCGGCGGCACCTCGCGGCACGCGCCGCGGGCGCCCACGTTCACGAGGTCGCGCCGCGCACCCCCGGGGGTGCGCAGCGTGAGCACCAGCCACGCGAAATCGTCGCGGCCGAGGCCGTCGTCGAGGGGCACCAGATCCCACGCGACGAGGGGCCCGCTCGACGGGTCCGGCGCCGGCGGCACGGCCGCGCCCCCGTGGCCCGGAATCATCGTGAGCGAGGGCGCTTCGGGCGTAGGGGAGGCGAGCGGCGGGGCCATCTCGCGACGCGGCGCCACGACGGGCCGCGGCCTCGCGGGCGCCTCCTTGCGGCAGGCGAGGGCGAGCAGCGCGAGCACGAGGAGCGGGCGCATCATGGCGGGGTCTCGGTGAGGGGCATCGCCTGCGCGGCGAACACCGTTTCGAAGTGGGTGACGGCCCTGCGCGCGAGCTGCTCGACGCTCGGAACGCCCTGTACACCCAGCGATTCGAGCGAGGTGACGGGGTACTCCTTGATGCCGCAGGGCACGATGAGGTCGAAGTCGGCGAGGCGCGTCGTCGCGTTGAGCGCGAAGCCGTGGAGGGTGACCCAGCGCGAGATCTTCACGCCGATGGCGCCCACCTTGGCGGGGTGGGTGGCGTGCGCGTCGCCGGGCCATTCGTGCGGCGCATCGAGGTCGATCCATGCGCCGATGTACTTGTCTCGGCCGCCGGCGCCGAGGCCGTGGTCCGCGCACAGGAGCCCCATCACGCGCACGAGGTCTTTGACGTAGCGGCGCACGTCGCAGCGGTCGGGCTCGAGCGAGAAGATGGGGTACGCCACGAGCTGGCCGGGGCCGTGGTAGGTGACGTCGCCGCCGCGCTCGGTCTCGACCACCGCGATGCCGCGGGCTTCGAGAAACGCCTTCGGGGCGACCACGTTCGAGGCGTGCGCGCCGCGGCCGAGGGTGACCACGGCGTCGTGCTCGACGAGGAGCAGCGTGTCGGGGATTTCGCCCGCGATGCGCCGCTCTTGAAGGGTCTTCTGGAGCGCGTGAACGGGCTCGTAGGGCCGACGCCCGAGCCACACGGGGAGAAAGCTTCGCATCGGATCTCTCAACGGGAGACGGTGGGGCTCTCTCCCCGCGGGAACAGCGTCGGTCAGCCGACTTCGACGGTGCGCACGCGCAGCTCGGCGAGCTGCTCGGGGCTCACGTGGTTGGGCGCGTCGGTCATGAGGTCGGTGCCCTTCTGCGTCTTCGGGAAGGCCACCACGTCGCGGATGCTCTCGACGCCCGCGAGGAGCATCACGAGGCGGTCCATGCCGAGGGCGATGCCGCCGTGCGGGGGCGCGCCGTAGCGCAGCGCCTCGAGGAGAAAGCCGAACTTGGCCTTCGCGTCGTCGTCGCGGATGCCGAGCGCGCGAAACACCTTCGCCTGCACCTCGGGGTCGTGGAGGCGCACCGAGCCGCCGCCGATCTCGAAGCCGTTGAGCACGAGGTCGTAGCGGTAGCAGAGCACGCGGCCCGGGTCGCTCTCGAGGTGCTGCACGCAGTCGTCGTGGGGGCGCGTGAAGGCGTGGTGCGCGGCCACCCAGCGGTCGTCCTTCTCGTCGTATTCGAAGAGGGGCGGGTCGACCACCCAGAGAAACTGGTAATCCCCCTTGGTGCCGTACTCGGGAATGAACCCGAGCTTGCGCCCGAGGTGCAGCCGCAGGTTGGCCATGACGGTGTGCACCATCGCGGTGCTGCCGAACTGAAAGATGATCATGTCGCCCGGCTTCACGCCGAGGGCGCTGTTCACCGCGGCGCGAAACTCTGCGGTGATGGTCTTGGAGAAGGGCGACTGCGTCCACGTGCCGTCGTCGGCCACCTTGGCGCGCGCGAGGCCCTTCGCGCCCATGCCCTTCACGTACTCCTCGAGCTTGTCGGTCTCGGCGCGCGAGAGCGGCGCGCTGGCGGGCACCACCATCGCCTTCACGATGCGGCGCGGCACCTCGTGGCGGTCTTCGCCGCGGAGGTACGCCTCGGCGATCTCGGCGAGCATGGGGACGCCGCCGCCCTTATGCTCGATGGTGAGCGCGGTGAGGTCGGTGTGCTCCATGCCGAAGCGCAGGTCGGGCTTGTCGTTGCCGAAGCGCCGCATCGACTCTTCGAAGGGCATGCGCGGAAAGTGTCCGTCGGGGAAGCGCTCGTGGAGGTCGATGCCGAGGGCCTCCTTCCAGACCTTGAACACGAGCCCCTCGACCAGGCGAAAGATGTCTTCCTGGTTGATGAACGACATCTCGATGTCGATCTGGGTGAACTCGGGCTGCCGGTCGAGGCGAAGGTCCTCGTCGCGGAAGCACTTCACGATCTGAAAGTAGCGGTCGAAGCCCGCCACCATGTAGAGTTGCTTGAAGAGCTGGGGGCTCTCGGCGAGGGCGTAGAACTTGTTGGCGTGCAGGCGCGAGGGCACGAGAAAGTTGCGCGCGCCGCCGGGCGTGTACTTCACCAGCACCGGCGTCTCGAGCTCGAGAAAGCGGTTGCCCGTAAGGTAGCTGCGCACCGCTTGATTGATCTTCGAGCGGGTGATGAACACCTTCTGGAGCTTCGGGCGGCGCAGGTCGAGGTAGCGGTACTGGAGCCGCTTCTCCTCGCCCGTGGCGGTCTCGTCTTCGATCTCGAAGGGCGGCGTCTCGGAGCGGTTGAAGATCACGGCCTCGTGCACGATCACCTCGACCTCGCCGGTGGCGAGGGTGGTGTTGTGGGCCGAGACCATCTCGTTCTTCTTCTTCGAGTGCTGCATCCCGCGGTCGCGCACCACGCCGCGAACGCCGACGGCGTACTCGTGGCGCATCTCGTTGGCGAGCGCGTGCGAGTCGGCGAAATCGGGGTCGAACACCACCTGCGTGATGCCCTCGCGGTCGCGGAGGTCGATGAAGCGCAGACCGCCGAAGTCGCGGTAGTACTGCACCCACCCGAACAGCACGACCTCTTTGCCGATGTCGGCCGCGCGCAGCTCACCGCAGGTGTGCGTGCGCTTCAGCTCGTCGATAAACCTGGCCACGAGATTTCTCCTTCAATCCGCGCGCTCGAACCAAGCTCCGACGCCGCGCGGGGCGCGAACCCTATCACAGCCTACAATCTCCGCGGGAGCGTGAACCAGAACGCGCTCCCTCCGCCCTCGCGCGCGTCGACGCCCACGCTGCCGCCGTGCGACTCGACGATGGCGCGCACGATGGAGAGCCCCAGGCCCGTACCGCCGGTGTCGCGCGCGGTGGTGAAGAAGCGGTCCCACACGCGGGCGCGGTTGGCCTCGGAGACGCCCGCCCCCTCGTCGCGCACGGTCGTGTGAAACGCGTGGGCGTCGCCCTCGACGCGCACCGCGATGGGCGCCCCCGCGGGCGAGAAGCGCGCGGCGTTGTCGAGCAGGTTGGTGAGCACCGTCTCCACCTGGTCGGGCGCGGCGCGAAGGTGCTCGAACGCCGCGTTCCACACGAGCGTAGCGCTGGGGTAGCGCGCCACCACGGCGGCGACGAGGGCGCGGTACTCGAGGGGCACGCGGGCCTCGGGGCGCGACTCGATGCGCGACAGCTCCAACAGCCGCGTCACGAGGCGCGAGAGGCGCTCGGCGTCGTCGAGGATGTTGCCGAGGAAGCGGTCGCGCGCCGCGGGGTCGTCGGCCGCGCCGTCGCGGAGCAGCTCGGCGGCGCCGCGCATCGACGCGATGGGCGTCTTGAACTCGTGCGACACGTTGGCGGCGAGCTCGGAGATGTACGCGAGGCGCGCGTCGAGGGCGCGGGCCATGGCGTCGAAGTCGCGCGCGAGCTCGCCGATCTCGTCGCGGCCTCCGAGGTTGAGCGACACGCCGCGCTCGCCCGCCGCGATGCGCCCCGCGGCCTCGGTGAGCCTGCGCAGCGGGCGCGAGATGGTGAGCGCGAGAAACACCGCCACGAGCGCGCCCACCGCGAGCGACACGAGCGCCACCTTGATGAGCGCGTTGCGGATCCAGTAGAGGCTGAGCAGCACGGGGTACGTGGTGCGCGACACGTACACGACGCCCACGGGGGCGGCGGTCGCGTCGGGGCGAATGGGCTCGGCGACGAAGAGCCGCACGCCGCGGAGGTTGGGCGCGTGGCGGGTGTACGTGCCGGGCCGACCGCGGAGCGCGACGGCGACCTCGGGGCGGTCGGCGAAGCGGCCGTCGGTGGGGGCGGCGTCGAACACGGCGACGCGGCGGCGCGCGCGAAAATCGAGCGACGCGGGCAAGAGCCGACGACCCTCGGTGCGCACGTCGACCTCCTCGGGGCCGGTGTCGAAGACCACACGTCCGGCGCCGTCGAGCACGCGCACCTGGGCGCGCAGCCGGGCCGCGGCGACGCGCGCGCCGGCGGCGAGGGCAGGGGGCGCGAGGTCGAGCGGGGGCGCGTTCGTGACCGCGGCCGAGAGGGTGGTCGCGAGGGCCACCATGCCCTCCTCCTCGCCGCGCAGGAGCTCGCGCTCGTAGGTGCGCGCGAAGGAGATCCCCGCGATCGGAACGATCACCAGGAAGGCGTTCACCAGCAGGAGGCGCGTGCGTATGGCGTGCAGCTCGCGACGCCAGCGCGAGGGCGGTGGGCTCTCCATGCGCGCGAGGGTACGCCAACGGGGGCGCCGCGAGGGCTTGACACCGCCCCTCCCATGATTGCCCACTCGCGCGCCGCGCGATGAGGCACCTCGAGTCGATCACCACCTGGTTCTCGTCGCTCGACGGGGTGCTCGTCCTCGCGCTGGGCTTCGCGTTCATCGTCGTCGCCGCGTGGCGCCTCTCGCGCGAAGACCCCGGGTGGGTGCGCGCCCTCCTCGGCGTGGCCACCGCCGCGGGCGTCGCCGTGCGCCTTCTCCTCTCCGTCGACGCGCCCATGAACGCGTGGGCCTACCAGCGGCGCCTCCCCGTCGCGCTCATGGTGTACGAGGGCGCCACGCTCCGCGCGCTCACGGCGGCGTGGCGCGGCTTCGCGCCCTACCTCACCGACGTGATCTCGGGCACCAACCTGGCCCTCGCGGCGGTCACCCCGCTCGTGTTCTTCAGCCACGCGCGGTACCTCCTCAAAGACGCGCGCGCCGCCCTCGCCGCGGCCTTCTTCATCGCGCTGTTGCCCCTCCACGTGCGCTTCTCGCGCAGCGACGTGCAGTTCATCTTCTCGCTGGTCACCTCGTCGATGACCTTCGTGGTGCTCTACGGCGCCCTCACCGACACCTCGGCTCGCTGGCGTCGGCTCTGCTTCGCGCTCCTGCCCCTCCTGTGCGGCGCCACCTACTTCGCGCGGCCCGAGAACATCTCCTTCGCCGTGCTCGACGCGGGCGCCCTCCTGCTCTACCTCCGCGCCGACGTGCCCCGTCGCCGCTGGCTCCTCGCGGGCGCCATCATGGCCGTCGCCGCGGGCTTCGCGCTCGTGGCCTTCACGCTCCACAACTACAGCGGCAACATCCGCGAGGGGCTCGACCTGCGCACGCTGCGCCACGCGCGCGACGTGCTCCTCTCGCCGCAGCTCAACACCCTCATCAACACCCGCATGACGCCGCCGCTGGTGCCCGCCCTCGCGCTCCTCGGCCTCGCCGCGCTGGTGCGCCGCGGCGACGGCGCGCGGGCGGCGTTCCTCGTCGCGTGGCTCGCGGGCTTCTTCGTCATCCACTCCTTCGTGCAGACCCCCGTGCCCGAGATGGTGGCGCGCTACCACCTGCAGCTCGTGACGCCCTTCGTGTTCATGGCCGCCGCGGCGATCCCCGCCCTCCTCGCGGTGCGCCCCGAGCTCGTGCTCGGCGTCGCCGTGTGGATGCTCGGCGCCCCGTGGCTCCACGAGGCCTTCATCCGCGACACGGCCTTCAGCGAGATGGAGGAGTACGCCTTCCTGCGGAGCGTGCGCGCCCGCGTGCCCGCCGGGTGCCGCGTGCTCGAGTTCACCCCGCCGCCGTCGCTCCTGCAGCCCGAGGTGCCGCACCCCTCGCGCATCCAACGGCTCACGACCTATCTCACCGACCGCAACCTCTTCAATCACGTCACCGTGGTGCGCGCCGACGCGCCCGCCAGCGCCCGCGACGAGCTCGCCGCCGAGGTGCTCTCCCCGGAGGCGCGCGCGCTCGTCGAAGGCGCCGCGCCCATCGGGTGCCTCTACGTCTACACGGGCCTCACGTGCTACGCGCAGCGGCCCTTGAACGAGCCCATCGCGCCCGTGTGCGCGACGCTCCAGCAGCGCTTCGACCTCGAGCCCGTCGCCGCCCGCAGCGCCACGGCACGCTACTACGACGACCCCAACTCGGGGCGCCTGGTCGGGGGCTCCGACGGCCGCACGCGCACCGTGCACGTGCTGAGCGACGGCGATTCGCTCACGTTCTCGCTCGCGCGGGTGCGCGGGCTCCGCGGGCGCTGACGAGCGCAGACCGCGGGGAGAAATTCGCGTAGGCTCCGCGCGCCGCCGTGAGCCAACAACCGAACCATTTCGATGTGCTGATCGTAGGCGCCGGGCTGTCGGGCATCGGCGCAGCCTGGCACCTGCAGACCCACTGCCCGACCAAGACCTACGCCATCCTCGAGGGGCGCGAGCGCCTCGGGGGCACGTGGGATCTCTTTCGCTACCCCGGCGTGCGGTCCGACTCGGACATGTACACCCTGGGGTACTCGTTTCGCCCGTGGAAGGCGGCGAAATCCATCGCCGATGGGGCGTCGATTCTGGCCTACCTCCGCGAGACCGCCGAGGCCTACGGCATCGACCGCCACATTCGGTACCAGCACCGCGTCGAGCGCGCGCGC
>CAISKJ010000796.1 GCA_903885885.1 uncultured delta proteobacterium | reverse complement strand
GTGCGCTCGGCGGCCGGGGCGGGCTCGGCGCGGCGCGCTCGGCGCGGGCGCCGTCGAGGAGGGCGTCGCGCATGGCCTCGGCGCTCGCGAAGCGGTCGTTGGCGTCGAGGGCGAGGGCGCGGGCGAGGGCGCCGTCGAGCCAGAGGGGCACGTCGGGGCGGTAGGGGCGCGCGCTGCGCTCGATGTTGCCGAAGAGGGTGCGGAGCATCACGTCGTTGACGGCGCGCGCGTTGGCCGGGTGGCGGCCCGTGAGGGCGCGGAAGAAGATCACCCCGAGGGCGTAGAGGTCGCTGCGGGCCGACACGCGCTTCGCGGGGTCGAACTGCTCGGGCGCCGCGTACTGAAACGACCCGAGGAACTCGTTGGCCATCGTGACCGAGGTGCTCGCGTCGTCGTCGCTCTCGGGCTCGGCGCCGTCGGCGCTCACCTGCTTGGCGACGCCGAAATCGAGGATCTTCACCCGCGTGCCGAGGGGCATCGCGGCGTCTTCGACGAGAAAGAGGTTCTCGGGCTTGAGGTCGCGGTGCACCACGCCGCTCGCGTGGGCGACGGCGAGCGCGTCGAGCACCTGGGCCAGCCAGTCGCAGGCGACGTGGGCGGGCAGCGTGGTGTAGCGGATCACCTCGGCGAGCGTCACGCCGTGCAGGAGTTCCATCACCACGACGGGCGTCGAATCGTGGTCGTAGGTGAGGTCGAGCACGTTCACGATGCCCGGGTGCCCCAGGTGCGACGTGTGAATCGCCTCGCGGTGCATCCGCACGCTCGCCTCGCGGAGCCGCCGCTCGCGCTCGAGCGTGCCGCCGCCCGCGTCGAAGAGCATGCGCTTGAGCGCTACGGGGAGGTCGCGCTTGGTGTCCCACGCTTCGAACACCTCGCCCATGCCGCCCGCGGTGATCCGCCGCACCACCTCGTAGCGCTCGCCCACGAGCGCGCCGGGCAGCCATGTCGTGGTCTGGGTGTGCATCGCGAGCGTTTGCCGCACGCTATCACGCGCCGCGGCCCGGCGTCGCAAACCCCGCCGTCGCGCACGGGTAAAACCCCGATGGGGGTTGCGGTGCGGTGGGTCTTCGTTGACGCGCGGGGCGCCGTTCTATCCAATGCTGGCGAGACAGGAGCCCGGCAGGCGCGCGTGCACTTCGATTCCCTGCAAAGGAGGCTCTTTCCGCGCGTGCACGACATGTCGCGCGTCGTCGAGTGGTGGATGCCGCCGGCCCTGCGCGGGCGCACCGAGCGCGAGGCCAACCGCATGCGGATCTTCGTCCGCAACGCGGTGCTCGCGGTGGTATTTCTGATGGTGTTCGTGGTCACCACGGCGCCGGCGCGCGCGTGGGAGCACGTGGCCTTCGGGCTGAGCTTCGTCGGCATCGAGCTCGCGGTGCTCACGCTCTCGCGCCGCGGCCACGCGCGCCTCTCTACCTCCGTGCAGTTCTGCGCGATGCTCCTCGGGGTGGGCTTCAAGTCGTGGACGATGGGCCCCATGCTCATGGTCGTGTGGGTGTGGTCGCCCCTCGTGCCCATGACGGCCCTCGCCATCGGCGGCGCGCGCTCGGCCCTGCGGTGGACGCTCTTCGCCGCGGCGACCTTCCTCGCCGTGATGGCCCTCCACGCGGCGGGCGTCACGCCCGCGGCGCCCATCCGCGTCGATGGGATGTTCCTCGTCGCCACGGGCCTCGGCATTCTGCTCGCCACCATCGGCATCGCCGGGGCCTTCGAGCGCGACATGAGCGCCGCCCTCGACGACGCCGAGAGCCGCGCGCTGGCCCTCGAGCGCGCCCGCGCCGACCTCGAGGCCCGCAACCGCTCCCTCGTCGACGCGCAGGCGCGCCTCGAGGCGCTCAACCACGAGCTCGCCGTGGCCCGCGACGCCGCCGAGCTCGGGGGCCGCGCGCGCAGCGATTTTCTCGCGGTGATGTCCCACGAGGTGCGCACCCCGATGAACGCCGTGATCGGCATGACCACGCTGCTCCTCGACACGGGCCTCACCGACGAGCAGCGCAGCTTCATCGAGACCATTCGCGCCTCCGGCGACGCGCTGCTCACGCTCCTCAACGACGCGCTCGACTACTCGAAGATCGAGGCCGGCCGCGTCGAGCTCGAGTCGCTCTCCTTCGACCCCGCCCTCGAGGTGCGCCAGGTCGTCGACCTCATGCGCGGCGCGGCCAACGCGCGCGGCAACACCCTGCGCCTCACGGCCGCCGAGGGGCTCCCCGCGTGCGTGCGCAGCGACCCCGGGCGCATCCGCCAGGTGCTGCTCAACCTCGTCTCCAACGCGGTGAAGTTCACCCGCGACGGCCAGGTCGAGGTGCGCGTCGCCGCCGAGCCCGACGAGGGCCGCGTGTGGCTCTGCGTCGAGGTGCGCGACACGGGCATCGGCATGGGCCCCGCGGTGCTCGCGCAGCTCTTCAAGCCCTTTACCCAGGCCGACGCGAGCACCACGCGGCGCTTCGGCGGCACGGGCCTCGGGCTCGCCATTTCGCACCGCATCGCCACCCTCCTGGGCGGCAGGATCACCGTGGTGAGCGAGCCCGGCCAGGGGGCGGCGTTCACCCTGCGCGTGCCCGTCGAGCCCGTGGCGCCCGCGGTGGAGAGCGCCCGCGCGCCGCGGCCGACGGTGCAGGGCCTCGGCCAGCGGCTGCGCGTGCTCGTGGCCGAAGACAACGCCGTGAACCAGAAGGTGATCACCCTCATGCTCGAGCGCATGGGGCACCGCGTCGACGCGGTGGGCAACGGCGCCGAGGCCGTCGAGGCCCTCGCGCGCGCCCCCTACGACGTGGTGCTCATGGACGTGCAGATGCCCGAGCTCGACGGCATCGCGGCCACGCAGATGATCCGCGCGCGCGAGTCGCTGCGCCGCACGCCCATCATCGCGCTCACGGCCAACGTGTACGCCGACGACGTGCGCCGCTGCCGCGAGGCCGGCATGGACGACTTCATCGGCAAGCCCGTGCGCCGCGAGCTCCTCGTCACGGCGCTCTCGCGCTTCGTGGCGAGCCCGCGGGTCACGGTGCAGTCGCCGCCGAGCATGCCGCCGCCCTCGCTCTGACTACTGCGGCGCCCACCGCAGCGGCGCGATGGAGAGGCCGCGCGCCTTGGGGCCCACCTCGGCGCTCCACCCGCCCGACGTGAGGTAGTACGCGCCGTCGGCCTCGACCACCTCGGCGGCGTGCGCGCGCATCTCGGTGATGGCGCGCCATTCGTAGCGCGCGGGGTCGGCCGAGCGAAACACCAGCGTGCGGTCGTAGGCGGCCACGCGCTCGGGCGACGGCGGCCCGGTGCGCGTCACGAAGAGGTAGTAGCGCCCCGCGTAGGGCACCACGTAGGGGCTCTCGAGGTTGCCCCAGGGGTAGCTCGGCACCGGGTCGGTGAGAATGGCCACGGGCGCCGACCACGAGGCGACGTCGTCGGGCGTGCGCGTCTCGCTCACCACGATCTGCCCGTGGGCCTGCGCGTCGGCGCCCACGGAGTAGAGCAGCCAGCGGTCGTCGACGCGCAGCACGAAGGGGTCGCGGCCGCCGGGCACGCGGCCGGGCACGCGCGCGAAGGCGCCGAGGTCGCGCGCGTCGGCGCGGCGGATGCCGCGGGCGGGCGTGTCGGTCGAGCCCGTGACGCCGGCCCAGTAGTACATGCTCCAGAGGCCGCCGCCGCGGTCGAGCACGAAGGGCGCCCAGAGCACCTCCTCGGTGGGCGCGTCGGCGGCGTTGAGCGCGTCGGGCAGCTCGCTCCACGGGCCGACGAGCGAGGGCGCCGTCGCGTGGAGGAACGTGCGCTCGAGCTGCGGCGTGCCCCGCGTGGCGGCGTTGATGCCGTAGAGGTGCCACGCGCCGTCGGGGCCGCGCACGAGCGCGTGGTCGTTGAGGTAGCGCTCGCCCGAGGGCTGGTACACCCGCGCCAGCTCGCCGACGAGGTAGGGTACATAGTCTGATACGGTTGTGGGACGATCGTCGGATATCACCGCGTCGGCCCAGGGGGGCGCGGCGTCGGCGGGGGGGGCGCCGCCGCCCGGGGCGCCGCACGCGGCGACGGTCGCGAGCGCGGCGAGCGAGAGCCCTCGGAGGCGCGGGAGCGTCATCGGGTCAGAGGTTGGGAATCTGCCAGTCGATGGGCGCCTTGCCGAGGGCGGCGAGCGCGTCGTTCACCTTCGAGAAGGGCTTGCTGCCGAAGAAGAGCTTGGCCGACAGGGGCGACGGGTGCGCGCCCTCGATCACCGTGTGGCGTTTGGCGTCGATGAGCTTCTTCTTCTTCTGCGCGTACTTGCCCCAGAGGAGAAACACCGCGGGGTCGGGGCGGTCGCTCACGGCGCGGATCACGGCGTCGGTGAAGGTCTCCCACCCGTGGTCTTTGTGCGAGTTGGGGGTGTGCGCTCGCACGGTGAGCACGGCGTTGATCATGAGCACGCCCTGCTGCGCCCAGGGCACGAGGTAGCCGTTGTTGGGCACCTTGCACCCGAGGTCGGCCTTGAGCTCTTTGAACATGTTGCCGAGCGAGGGCGGCGCCGACACGCCGGGCTTGACCGAGAAGCACAGCCCGTGGGCCTGCCCGTCGTCGTGGTAGGGGTCTTGCCCGAGAATCACCAGGCGCACGCTGTTGTAGGGCGTGAGCTCGAAGGCCGAGAAGACCTCGGCCTCCGGGGGAAACACCTGCTGCGTCTTGCGCTCTTCGGCCACGAAGGTCTGGAGCTCGTCCCAGTAGGGCTTTGCGAACTCGGCGGAGAGGGCCGTGCGCCAGTCGGGGGGCAGATTCGGTACGTTCGCCATCGATCGTTCCTCGCTCTTCGGGGGCTTCAGGTGAGGGCTGCGCGGAGCTTCTCGGCGAGGGCCGCGCCCGCCACGGGGTCGAGCCGCGTCGCGGGCCACCCTACCTCGAGGCCGCGCTCTGAATCGGGCTTCGGGATGATGTGAAAATGCACGTGGAACACCGCCTGGTGGGCGGGCGCCCCGTTGTTCTGCAGCACGTTGTAGTCGGCGCAGCCCGTGACAGATTTTACCGCGCGGCACAGCCGCGGGAGCACGCGCCCGATGGCCGCCGCGCTCTCGTCGGAGAGGGCGTCGAGGGTGGGCGCCGCCTCCTTCGGGATCACCAGCGTGTGGCCGCGCGAGAGGGGGCCCACGTCGAGGAAGGCGAGCACGCGCTCGTCTTCGTAGACCTTGTGGCAGGGGATCTCGCCCCGAATGATCTTCGAGAAGATGGTGTCGCCCATAGGGGCGCGACGGTACACCGCGGGCACGCTACCTGGGAGCGGTTTTCGTCATCGCGCGTGCTAGCGTCGCGCGCCCCGATGGAGATGCTGACCGACCGCGTCGTCACCGCCCTCACCCTCAACCTCTGGAACCGCGCGCCCCCCTGGGAGGAGCGCCTCGCG
>CAISKJ010000795.1 GCA_903885885.1 uncultured delta proteobacterium | reverse complement strand
CGGGGGCGTGTGCGCGGCCAACACCCGCTGGGCGAGCTCGCGGGCGCGGGTGCGGGCCTGCTCGGGTTCGACTACGCGGGCGCCGGCGCCGAGCGACAAGACGTAGGTGACGAGGCCGTCGAGGTTGGTGGCGTTGACGGTGAGCCGGGCGACGCCGTCGGCTTCGGTGGGCTCGACGGCGAAGAGCTGGCGGGCGAGCGGGGCGAGGTCTCCGCTCAACGAGACGGTGACGGCCACGGGCGCATGGAAGCGGTGTTGCCAGGGCCAGCTGGCGACGTGGGCGTCGACGTGGAAATCGGCGGGCACCTCGAAGTCGTGGGCGCGGGGCTTGGCAGCGTTGACCGTGAGGGCGCGAATGCGGTGCACGGCGAAGGTGCGCAGCTCCTTGCGGAGGTGGCACCAGCCCACGAGGTTCCACACGCCGCGGCGCAGCGCGAGGCCCCAGGGGTCGACACGGCGCGAGGTGACGGCGCGGCTGTGCGGCGAGAAGTAGTCGAGGGTGACGAACTTGCGCGCGTTGATCGCGCCCCACAGGGCCTCGAGCCGCGCGGGGAGGTCCTTGATGTCACCGGTGCCGCCCAGCTCGAGCCGCACGTGGGCGTTGGGCAGCGGGCCGTCGGCGAAGAAGCCGACCTTGCGCAGGGCGTGGGCGAGGTCTTGCCGGCCGGGGAAGGCACCCGAGGCGAGGGCGGCGGAGCCAGCGGCGTAGAGCACCGCGAGCTCTTCGGGCGCGAGGCCCGGCTCGGGGAGGTAGTACGCCTCGCGATCGAGCGTGTAGCCCTCGACGCGGTCGTCGTCTTCGGGGGCCCAGGTCAGGGGGATGCCCAGCTCGTACAGCTCGGCCTTGTCGCGCTCGAACTTGCGCTGCGAGGTCTCGTCGCTGCCGCCGTAGTCGTCGGGGAACGCGTCGCGAATGTCGGCGAGCGACACGGGGTCGGTCGCGTCGAGGAACAGGGCGACCAGGTTGAGGAGTCTCTCGGTGCGATCCATGGGGCGGGGGGCGCACATCTTCTCATCAATGGCGCGCGGGGGACGGGCGAAATCACCGCGGTTCGCGACCCGCGGGCTCGCGCGAGCGCCCCCCCGTTCAGCCCGGCTTGATCCCCAGCCGCGCGAACGCCGCGAGCAGGTACTCCACATCACTCTCGTCGTTGAACACGTGCGTCGAGATGCGCAGGCCCACCCCGCGCGCAGTGGTCGAGAGGTTCGCCTCGCGCAACAAGGTGCGCACCACGTCGATCGGCGCGCCGTGCACCGGCACCACGCAGATGCCCGACAGCGACGCCGGGTCGTCCGGCGTGTTCGGGGTGAACCCCATCGTCCGCAGCCCCGCCCGGAGCTTCAACTGCAGCGCGATGTTGTGGCGCAGCGTGTTCTCGACCCCCAGGGCCTCGTGCAGCTCGAGCGCCGCGTCGACCGCGTAGAGCCCGACCCAGCTCCCGCCGCCGGCCTCCAGCGCCGACGCTTCGTGCCTGAACTTCGTGCCCGTCGCCGTGAAGCCGTGCGCGTCATCGACCCGCGTCGCGTGGACCCACGGCTGAAACTGCTCTTCCGGCTTCACCGAGAGCCAGCCCCCGAAGGGCAAGCGCACCTCGTCGAGCCACTTCTTCGCCACGTACAAGAGGCCCGTGCCGTAGCCGGCCATGAACCACTTGTGGCTGGTGCCCGCGAGGAAGTCGGCGCCCAGCTTCGCCACGTCGAGCGGCACGTGCCCCAGGCCCTGCGCCGCGTTGATGATGAACGTCAGCCCGCGCGCCCGGCACAGCGCCGCGACGCCTTCGAGATCGACCCGGAACCCGCTCCCGAACTGCACCGCCGACACCGCGATGGCGCCCGTCTTCGGCGTCAGCGCCGCCTCCAGATCGCCCACCGTCACCGTGCCGTCGGCCCGCAGCCGCGCCGCCCGCAGCGTCAATCCGTCGTAGAGGAATGGAAGCGTCGTGCTGGGGAACTCGCACTCCAGCGTCAGCACCTCGGTGATGCCGCGCGCCTTGAGCATCTGCGCGATGACGTGGAAGCCGAAGCTGGTGCTCTGGGTGAAGGCCACCTCGCCGCTGGTCGCCCCGATGAACTTCGCCAGGCGCGCCCGGGTGTCGTCCTTGAAGCGGGCCCAGGTAGGGTAGCTGACGTCGCCGTTCTCGAGCGCGTCGCGCAGGCAGCGCTCCAT
>CAISKJ010000794.1 GCA_903885885.1 uncultured delta proteobacterium | reverse complement strand
CGTCGAGAACTGCCGCGAGCGCGAGCTGGTCGTCGACGGCGCGGGAGACAGCGGAGGCTTGGGCGCCCTGCTTGCGCTCGTAGGCCGCGCGGCTCTCCGCGATGCACACGTCGCACATCGAGCCGATGCACTCGTGGAATCGCGTGGTGAGCGCGGGTGCCATGCGCGTCAGCGTGTCCATCACGCCACCGCCGCACGGACGCACGAGCAGTAGCCCACGGGCCACGGGCACCCGTTCACGTTGCAGCGCATCGCCTCGGGACCGCCGTTGTTCGCAGCGCGGCGCGCGCGCGCCCACGCGTCGAGACGCGCCTGCGCCTCCGCGGGGAGACGCACCGTCGCGGTGTTCGCGGCCCTCACGCTGCCACCCGCGCGCGGCAGGCGGCGCCGTGGTAGCGCACCACGAGGCCGAGCGACTCCCACACGAGGGATGGGGAGCCCGCGTCGATCGCGCGGCCGCAGCCGCCGCAGAACGCACCCGCGGGGGCGGGAGCGGTCTTGAGCCTGGCGGCGCTCAGGTGGGCGTTGCCCACGACGTGGGCGGGGAGGTGGCGAGTGCGTGCGCGGGTCGACACGAGGTGCTCCGTCAGCAGCCGCGGGAGAAGGTGCGGCGGGACGGATACTTACGTATTAACTGATACGGCTGTCGTCAATGGAGATGCGACTATTTTTGTATGCGTATCTCACCCAGCCAGGAGGATCACCACGCCCTCATGGCCCGCGAACCCCACGGGCCACGCCTCGTCGCCGAGGATCGTCCGGTGCGGGCGCCCGGTGCGCCGCACGATCGCCACCATCTCGCGCTCCCAAGGGCCCGCGGGGGCTATGCCCGCGCCGTCTGGGGCGTAGGTCCACCGCTCGCCGCCGAGCCGCACAATGACCGCGCGCCGCGCCACCCACGCAACCCGCACCAGCACCCACGCGGGCGGCGGGCCCGGGAGCTCCGCGAGAAGCCGCACAGGGTCGAGGCCTGCGCGCCCGACGGCTGCGCGCGCCGCCGCGCGGGGCACCACGAGCGCCATGGCCACGCGGCTCGCACTCTCCTCCGGGTGGGGCACGCGCGCGCCGCCCTCCGCGAGCGCAAGGTGCCCGAGCTCATGCGCCAGGCGCTGCGTCACCGTCTCGGGCGACCCGCGCCCGTCGTAGCGCAGCGTGCGAGCCTCGAGGTCGACCGTGCCGCGACACCCGCTCGGCGCCGTGGGCAGGAGACGCAAGCCGAGGGCACGGGCGAGCGCGCGCGGAGCGAGCGACGTGGTCCAGCCCTCCGCACCCACACGCGTGAGGAGCGCGAGCGCCAGGCCCTCGCACTCGTCGTCGGCGAGCTCGGGCGGGTCGTGGTCGTTCGCGGCGCGCGCGACGGGTTGCACGCCGGAGCGAAGACGTTCGGGCGGCGTTTCGAGACGGAACGAATCCCCAGACATCACGAACACTGTTCGCACGATCAGTGCGCGGTCGTCCAGAGGTAGGCGTGGCGGACTTCCGTGCAGCGGGTCGCGTGCGGCTCCGCGCAGGTCTCGCTGCGCCAACTTGCACGCGTAGTCGTGGCCCTCGAGGCGCCCGTGGGGGTGTCGCTCGAAGCGCCGACGGTGTCAGATGCGGGGCCGGAACGGCCAAGGCGATCCGGCTAGGGCCGACGCTTCAGCCCCAGCTCCTCGGCCTCGTCGTCGCCCTCGGCGTTCTCGCGCGCTTCCCGCTCGGCCGCGAGCTCGCGGGCCCGGGCGGTCTTGCCGAACGTGACGCGGTCGAGCAGCGCCACGGCCGTCACCAGCTCGCCCTCGCGTCGCAGCGCCGCCGCCGCGTTGAGCCAGGTGCGCGCCGCCGCGACGAGGTCGGCCTCGGTGCGCTCCCAGCGGTGCGTCGCGCCGAGGGCGTCTTGCACCGAGCGGAGGTCGGTGACCGTGTGGCGCTTCGGGTCGAAAGCCTCGCCGAGCGCGCGCTCGAGCGATGAACCACCAACGGCCGGCCGGGGCTCGGGCTCGGCCACGGGGTTGGACGGCGAAGCAGTGTCTGGTGCGTCGTCGGGGGAGCCGTTGCCGGTGATCAGCCAGCCGAGCGACACGCCCGACGCGTGGGCCAGCTTCGCGATCGAGTCGCCGTTTGCAGACCCTCCGCGCTCGATGATCTTCTGAACGGCATTCGGGCTGAGCTGGGCCTTGATGGACAACCCGCGCCCCGACAGGCCGCGATTGGCCAGCACCCACCGCAGTCGATCCGCAACGGACTCCACGCGAAGGAGGCTAACGCACCCGGATACGCTCGTCTCTGCAACGTATGTATCCGAAGGCTTGACGACGGACGTACCAGCAGATACTTTCATCTTCATGGATTCCATCCCGAAGCGCCTTTCGTGGCTGCGTGAGCAGAGCGGGCTTTCTGCACGCGCTCTGGGAATGCTCGCGGGCCTTCACCCGACGCATGTCGGGCTCATCGAGCGAGGAGCCCGCGTCGATCCGAGCTCCTCGGCAATGAACGCGATCGCAAAGACCGCGGGGTGTTCCCTCGACTGGCTGATCGACGGCCGGGCTGAGGCACCCACCCAAGATGTCGTACGCCAGGCCGTCGAGCGAACCCGCGCCGCTCGCCCCGTCGGCGCCGACCCCATGGCGAGCGACTTCACCGTCGGGCCTGCCCCGCGCCCCTCGCATCCCGAGGCTGCCTAGATGCAGCCCGCCGCCGCCCTCGCCTGCATCTTCGCCGCGCGCGCCGCGCTCCTGCCCGTGCGCCGCGCGCTGCGCGCCGTCGACGGCCTGCTCGCACGCGACGACGCCCGCCATGCGCGCGCCCGCAACGCGCTCACGGAGATTGACCACCACCTCGGCCGCCTCGCCTACGCGATCGACCCGTCGAGCGCCCCCGGGGCCCCTGCCGACGACGCCGAGGCGCCCGGCGCGATGGGTGGGTTCCAGGCACACGTGCCCGCAGCTCCGTCGGTCCATGCGCCCATCATGGGTCACGCGCAGCCGGAAGCGGTGTGCGCGTGACGGCGAACGCTCGCACACCTGAACCCTTCACCCTCGCGATGCTGGCGAAGCGCGCGCTGCGCATCGGCCGCGAAATGCACGGCATCTCGCGCATGCAGATCGCCCGCGCGCTGGGTCACGTCGACGACAAGCTCGTGCGCGCCTGGGAAGAAGAAGGCCGCTCCAACCACGTGCCCCTGTGGGTGCTCATGCACCCGAACTTCCCTGCGTCGCTCCGCGCGTACCTGCTCTCCGAGGCCGCTCGCATCGCGGGCGAAGCGCCCCCGCACGGCGCCGAGAGCCCCGAGGCGCAGTCGATGGTCGCGCTCCGGTTCGTGGGGCAGTTCATCTCGACGTTGTCGGCGACGATGGCCGACGCACGGATCAGCGCCGACGACGCCGCGCAGTTGCTCATCATCGGCGAGAAGACCGCCACCGCGCTCATCGCGCTCTGCGCGCGCCTGCGCCAGCGGGCCTCGACGGGGAGGGTGCTCCATGACGCGTCGTGATTGGCTTGCCGTGCTCCGCTTCGGCGCGCGGGTCGCGATGCTCGCGTCGGCCGCGTCGGGCATCGCCCTCGCCAACGAGCTGGGCCGCACCCTCGCAGCGGGGCTCCCGACCGCATGGTTCACCGCGGCCCTCGTCGCGTGCGTCGTGGTGCTTCTCGTGTCCATCGTGGGCGCCATCGTCGCGGAGGGCGTGCGATGACCGCCGCGCTCTCGCTCCTCGCGCTGCTTCTCGCCGTGGCGCTGTGGCACACGGTGAAGCTCCTGCGCATCGCGGCCCTGCGCCTCTCGATGTCGCGCGCGGTCGCAGCGCAGGTCCGTCGAGGCCGCGACGCCGCGCAGTGCCGGGCCGCCGAGGCCATCGAGCGTGCGCGCGTTGCAGAGGGCCGCGTCGAGGTCGCGCGCAAGCACATGCTCGCCGTCGCCGAAGCGACCGCGGCCGACCTCGCAGCGCGCCCCGGGCCCGTGCGGTGCCAGCGCGCTCGCATCTCGCAGCCGGCGCCCGAGAGCACCGACGAGTTCATGCGCGTGTTCTACGCGCCCCTCTTCGCCGCGCAGCGGGTGCCCACCACCGTCTCGACGAAGACGCCCGCGGGCGTGCTGGGCTTCGTGCTGCCCTGGAGTGAAGCGTGATCGCGCACGCGCCCACGAACGTCGAGCCGCCCACGGGCGCGCTCCCGACGATCGCCGCGGAGGCGCTCGCGGCGCTCGTGGCCAACCGCAACCGCTCCACGAACAACGGAGACGTCCGTGGCCGCTGAGGCGCGCGACCTCCTGCACGGCTGCGCGTACTGCTCGCGCGTCGCCCGCGACCTCCTCGAGGAAGGCGACGACCTCGTGTGTCGCCCCGGGACGGGCTGCGCGCGGGCCACGCCGACGCGCCACGTCGCCGTCACGCACACGCGCCTCGTGGCGCCCGCGCTCACGCTGGTGCCCACGGAGCGCCCCTCCGACGAGTGCGCCTGTGGCGAGGCCGCCGAGTGGCAGGAGCTCGTCGGCACCCGCCTCGTGGGCTTCTGCTCGATCTGCGAGCCCAGGGGGCCGTGCCGGTGAAGCTCCGCGCCGAGCAACCCTTTCTCCTCGCGTCGGCCGCGCCGCCGCCCGTGCCCGTGGGTCAGCTCACGCCGCGCGACTACCAGATCGCTGGCATCGACGAAGCGCGTCGCCTGATCGCCGTGGGCATCACCGCGTTGCTCCTCGTCATGGCCACGGGCGGCGGCAAGACCGTCGTGGCCGCGCTCGTGGCCTTCGGCGCCGCGAAGAAGAACAAGCGCTGCCTCTTCATGGCGCCGAGGCGCGAGATCGTCGCGCAGGCATTCTGGAAGCTCGTCGAGGCGGGGGTGCCCGAGCTCGACATGGGCATCGTCATGGCCGACGGGGTGATTCCCCATGCTGTCACGCGCCAGCCCTACGACGCGCGCCGCCCGAACGCGCCCGTGCAGGTGGCGAGCGTGCAGACGCTGGCCAATCGCAAGCTTCCGCCCGCCGACGTGGTCTTCATCGACGAGGCCCACCACGCGACGTCGCCCACCTGGTCGAAGATCATCGACCACTACCGCGCCGCCGGCGCCGTCGTGATCGGCCTCACCGCAACGCCGTGCCGGGCCGACGGGCGCGGCCTCGGTGGGCTGTTCAAGCACCTGCACGTGATCGCCAGCTTCGGGGCCCTCGCCGAGAAGGGCTTTCTCCTCGCGCCGCGCGTGTTCACCACGCCGCACCAGCCCGACTTGTCGAAGGTGCAAATCAACGCCAAGACGGGCGAGTACCAGCAAGAGGGCGCGGCGAAGGCGATGGACCGTCGCGAACTCGTGGGCGACGTCGTCGAGCACTACCAGCGCCTCGCGGGCGGCCGCCGCGGCGTAGTGTTCGCGGCCAGCGTCGAGCACTCGCAGCACGTCGCCGAGGCCTTCATGGCGGCAGGCATCCGCGCGGAGCACCTCGACGGCGAGACGGACTCCGACGTGCGCGACGCCATGCTCGCGCGCCTCAAGCGCGGCGACACCACCATCATCTGCAACTACGGCGTCCTCACCGAGGGTTGGGACGAGCCCGGCGTCGGGTACGTGGCCATCGCGCGCCCCACGAAGAGCCTCTCGCTCTACCTTCAGATGGCGGGCCGCGGTCTGCGCCCGGCGCCCGGCAAGGCCGACGCACTTCTCGTCGACCACGCGGGCGTCGTGCACCAGCACGGGCTCCCGCAAGACGCTCGCGAGTGGAGCCTCGAGGGGCGCGTGAAGCGCAAGG
>CAISKJ010000793.1 GCA_903885885.1 uncultured delta proteobacterium | reverse complement strand
GTAGGTCGCCGTGACCGTGGCCCGCCATCCGTAGGTCCCCCCGTCGGCCGCGTCCAACACAAAGGTGACGGGGTCGGCGCGTGTCCCGGACGCCACGGAGAGGCTGAAGGCCCCCACCTCCCGCTCCCCGTCCGGCTCCACGGCGTAGAGGCGCACCATCGCGTCGGCGCCCGCGTACGTGCCCCACATCGCCGAGGGCATCGGCCCCGAGGCCCGCAACGAGTTCGCCTGCGTGCAGAGCGGCGCCACCGACCTCATCACGAACCGCACGGCGGTGATCCACGGCGTCGGGCTCCTGCCGCCCGACATCGCGCTCATGGCCACGCGCGGCGCGTCGCTCATCTGGTCGCCGCGCTCCAACGTGACCCTCTACGGCGACACCGCGCGCGTGACCGAGTACGCCCGCATGGGCGTGCGCATCGCCCTCGGCAGCGACTGGATCGTGTCGGGCTCGATGAACATGCTCCGCGAGCTGGCCTGCGCCGATCAGCTCAACCGCAACTTCTACGACCGCTTCTTCACCGACGAGGCCCTGTGGCTCATGGTGACGCGCGACGCCGCCGCCGCGATGGCGATGGACGACGCCATCGGCGTGATCGCCGTGGGGCGCACCGCCGACCTCGCGGTGTTCAACGCCTCGGCGCGCGCCGACCACCGCGCGGTGATCGAGGCCTCGGCGCAAGACGTGGCCCTCGTGCTCCGCGGCGGCACCGCCCTCTACGGCGAGGCGACCACCGTGGCGGGCCTCGCGGGCGGCGACATGTGCGACACGCTCGACGTGTGCGGGCAGATGAAGCGCGTGTGCGTGGCGCGCGAGCTCGGCGGGCGCAACCTCGCGGCGCTCACCACGGCCAACGCCGGGCGCTACCCCCTCTTCTTCTGCGGCGAGCCGATGAACGAGCCGTCGTGCCTGCCCGTGCGCAACGCGATGGGCGCGCTCCCCGCGCCCGAGGTCATGGGCTCGACGCGCTACGCCGGCATGAGCATGGCGGGCGACATGGACGGCGACGGCGTCGCCGACGCGATGGACAACTGCCCGCGCGTGTTCAACCCCGTGCGCCCCGTCGACATGGGCCGCCAGGCCGACTTCGACATGGATATGCAGGGCGACGCGTGCGACCCCTGCCCCATGAACATGGGCACCACCTGCATGGTGCCCAACGGCAACGACCGCGACGGCGACACGGTGCCCAACGCCACCGACAACTGCCCCGACCGCCCCAACACCGACCAGGCCGACATGGACATGGACGCCGTCGGCGACGCCTGCGACCCCTGCCCCATGGTGGCCAACCCCGCGGGCGCCGCGTGCCCCGCGACGATCTACGCCATCAAGCGCGGCACTGTGACCGTAGGCTCGACCGTCACCGTGACGGGCGTCCTCGTCACGGCCGTCGGGCGCACCGGGTTCTACGCCCAGGTCGACCCCGCGAGCATGGGCTACCTGGGCGCCGACTACGCGGGCATCTTCGTGTACACGGCCACCGCGCCCACCGTCACCGTGGGCAGCCGCGTCACGATCACCAACGGCATGGTGTCTGACTTCTTCGGCCAGCGGCAGCTCACCGGCGCCATGGTGATGGGCACCGCGACGGGCGTCACGCTCCCCGACCCCGTGGTGGTCACCCCCGCGGAGATCGCCACCGGCGGGATGCGCGCGGCGGCCCTCGAGGGCGTGCTCGTGCGCGTCAACGACGTCACCGTCACCAACGGCATGCCCGCCCCCGCGGGCGGCGACACGGCGCCCACCAACGAGTTCGAAGTCACCGGCGCGCTGCGCGTCGACGACGGGCTCTTCCTCACGAGCCCGCTGCCCGTCATGGGCGAGCGCTTCGCGTCGATCACGGGCATCGTGGCCTTCTCGCGCGACAACTCGAAGCTCAACCCCCGCAGCGCGGCCGACGTCGTCGCCGGCGCCGCCGCCCTCGCCCCCTTCGCGGCGGGGCCCTACTTCGCCCGCGTGAGCGCCACCGCGGCCCCCACGCTGCCGCGCCCCCTCGCCGTTCGCATGACGCGCGCGGGCACCGAGGCGGTCACCGTGACCCTCATGAGCAGCGGCCCCGGCCTCGTGGTGCCCGCCACCGTGACCGTGCCCGCGGGCATGAGCAGCGTCGACGTGCCCGTCACCGGCGTCACCGCGAGCGACACGCCCTACACCGTCACCGCCACCTTCACGACGGGCGCCGCGCAGACCGTCCAGGTGCGCGTCATCGACGCGATGACCACGCCGCGCCTCACGACCCTCGAGGCGCTCCCCGCCTCGGTGGCGCCCGGCGCGATGGGCCGCGCGGTGGTCACCCTCGACGTGCCCGCGGGCCCCATGGGCGTCGACGTCGCCCTCGCGGCCATGGGGTCTGTCATGGTTCCCGCGACGGTGCGCGTGCTGCCCGACGCGCTCAGCGCCGAGGTGGCCTTCACCGCCTCGATGACCGCGGGCATGGGCACCCTCACCGCCACCCTCGGCGCCGACATGCGCACCGCCATGGTGAACGTGGTGGCCGCCACGGGCGGGCTCATCCTCAACGAGATCGACTACGACAACGTGGGCACCGACGCGGCCGAGTTCGTCGAGCTGTACAACGCGAGCGCGGCGCCCATCGACCTCGCCGACATCGCCGTGGTGATGGTCAACGGCAGCGACAGCCGCGAGTACGCGCGCGTGCGCCTCTCGGGCACCCTCGCCCCGGGCGCCTACGCCGTCGTCGCCAACGCGATGGTGACCGTGCCCATGGGCGTCGCGCGCTTCACGCTCGCCGACAACACCATTCAGAACGGCATGCCCGACGCGGTCGCGCTCGTGCGCATCTCGACCGCGCGGGTGATCGACGCGCTCTCGTACGAGGGCGCCATCCCCGCCGCGATGATCACGGGCGTCACGGGCACGGTGAACCTCGTCGAGGGCACCATGCTCGCCGCCACCGTGGCCGACTCCACCTCGGCGCAGGGCTCGCTCGCGCGCACCGTGAACGGCCGCGACACCGACAACAACAGCGCCGACTGGCGCTTCGTCGACATGCCCACGCCGGGCGCCGCCAACCCCTGAGCCGGCGGGCGCGCCATGCGGGAGCGGTACAGCATTCACCCCGACTCGGGGCGCGCCACGGTCTACACGCAGGTGGGGCCGATGGAGGGCGTCGCGGTCGCGGGTGACGCGCCCGACGGGCAGTGCGCCTGGCTCGTCGAGCTCGACGAGCACGCCCCCGACGAGGGCGCGCGCCGCGTCGACGCCGCGGGGCGCACGTGGGCCCGCGGCGCCGAGCCCGACGCCGCCTGGTACCTCGTCGATCAGCTCCCGATCTGGAAGCACGCCTCGTCGCCGCCGCGCTGAGGTCGCGGCGGCGCCGCCGACGGTGGTAGCGTCGCGCGCGATGCAACGGCTCTCGCACCGCGCGCTCCTCGTCGCGCTCTCGCTCACGCTCTCGGCCTGCGACGCCCCCGCAGGCGCCACGAACACCTCCGACGCCGCCGTCGACGTCGCCCTCGACCGCGCCGCGACCGACGCGGCGGTCGACGCCCACGCCGCCGACGCCGCCCTCGACGTCACTGCGACGGACGTCACTGCGACGGACGTCACTGCGACGGATGCCACTGCGACGGATATCACTGCATCGGATGTGACGGTCGACGCATCGACCCCGATGGGCTCCGACGAGATCCTCGGCACGCTGCGCGGCACCTGCGGCACGATCCGCGCGATGCTCCACAGCCCGTCGCCGGCGCTGGTGCGCAACGACCTGGTGTTCATGGCGCCCGAGCGCTACGCGCGCGACACGCTGTCGCCGGGGGGGCAGCGCCTGTTCGACACGGCCAACGCGGGCGGCAGCTCGAGCGAGTCGGAGGTGATGAGCTACGAGGCGCTGCACTTCTGCGAGGGCGCCTCGCTCCTGCGCACCGAGACCGAGATTCACTATGCGCCGCCCGACGACGCGGGGGCCAACTCGATCACCGACATTCTCGTCGAGATCGGCGGCGAGCGCGTCGGCGTGAGCGTGACGCGCGCGTACGTCCCCATGCCCATGGTGCTCTCCGAGGCCTCGGTGCGCGACCTCATGACGCGCAAGCTCCAGGGCATCAACCGCAGCTCGGTGCGCGTGCTCCCCGAAGACCGCTGGGTCAAGCAGATCCTCCACGTGCTGGCCGTCGACGCGGCCTCCGCGGCGCTCGTCGAGCGCGTGTGGATGGGCCTCGACGCGGCCACGCGCGCCGACACCATCGTGGTGCTCACCACCACGCGCGGCGGGGGGTTCATCTACTGCAACCCCGACCCCCCGCTCGGCAACGAGTGCCCGCCCATCGGCGGCTGATCCGCTCGCCCGCGCCGATGATCGCAGACCGGATCCTCCCGCTCTTCGTGGGCTTCTTCGGCGTCATGGCCGTCGGGGTCTTGCTCCGCTACGCGCTGCGCGGCCCCGTCAACGCCGCGACGATCGCCCCCGCGCTCACGCTCGTGATCGTCGACGTCACGGCCCCCGCGCTCACCCTCGACGTGCTCCTGCGCACGCGCATCCCCGCGTCGCTGCTCGTCACGCTCGTGCCCGCCACGGCGGCCCTCGTCGCCATGTTGGCCCTCACGCTCGCCGCGGGCCGCGCCGCGAAGCTCCCCCGCGCGCAGCTCGGCGCGGTGGCCATGACGGGCTCCTTCAGCAACACGGGCTTCGTCGGAATCCCCCTGATCCAAGGCCTCTTCGCCGACGACGCGCGCGGCGCGCAGGCCGCCGTGGTGATCGACGCCTGCGACACGACGCTCCTCCTGTGGACGCTGGGGCTCGCCGTCGCCTCGCGCTTCGGCGACGCGGCCGGCGCGCGCGCGGGCCTCGGGGGCCTCCTGCGCAAGCCCATCACCTGGGCGGTGCTCTGGGGCTTCGCGCTCAACGCCGCGGGCGTCACGCTGCCCCCGTGGCTGCGCCCCGGCGTCGAGCGCCTCGGGGCCGCCACGGGGCCGCTGGTGTTCCTCACGCTGGGGCTCGCCGTCGACGTGGCGAAGCTCCGCGGCCGCGCGGCGGTGATCGCAGCGACGGTGTTCGGGCGCCTCGCGCTGTCGCCCGTGGTGGCCCTCGGCGTGGCCCTCGCGATGGGCCTGCGCGGCCCCGTGGCCATCGCGGCGGTGCTCCAGGCGGCGATGCCCAGCGCGCTGGTGTCGGTGGTGATCGCGACGCAGCAGGGGTGCGACGGCACGCTCGCGTCGGCCATCGCCACCGCGTCGATGCTCCTCGCGCCCCTCACGCTCCCGCTCTGGATCGCGGTGACGAGCTCGCTCCTGGCGTAACGGTTGGTTTCGCGCCGCCGCGGCGCTCAAAGTCTGTAGATCAAAGTCGATCGGGATGTCGACTCGAGGCGTGCTGAGCGACGCGAGGGTACGCGGCCCCCTCACCCCGCTGCCGCGCGCCCTCACCCCCAGGAATCTGGGGGCAAGGGCTATGTCATTTGCAACC
>CAISKJ010000792.1 GCA_903885885.1 uncultured delta proteobacterium | reverse complement strand
GACCGCGGCGCGTGGGGACAGGGCGAGGCGTCGCCGCTCCCGGGCTACTCGCGCGAGGCCCTCGACGCCGTGCTCGCCGCGCTCGACGCCGTGCACCTCCGCTTCGAGCAAGGCGCCCTCGCCGACCCGCTGCGGGCCCTCGCGGCGCCCTGGGTGGCCGCGCTGCCAGGGTCGGCCCGCTTCGCCGTCGAGACGGCCCTGTGCGACCTCGCGGCGCGGCGGCGCGGCGTGCCCCTGCACGTGCTCCTCGCGGGTCGCAGCGCGTCGGTGTTCGTGCCCGTGAACGCCTACGCGGGCGCGGCGCTCGACGCGGGGCTCCTCGACGCCGCGAGCGACGCGCTCGTGCGCGGCGTCACCACGGTGAAGGTGAAGCTCAGCGGCGCCGACGGCGACTTCGACCGCGAGGTCGACGCGCTCGTGGCGCTGCGCACCGCGCTCCCCGGCACATGGCGCCTGCGCCTCGACCTCAACGGCGCCTGGAGCGTCGCCGCGGCCACGCCCGCGCGCTTCGCGGCGCTCGCGCGGTGCAGGCCCGAGTTTGTCGAGCAGCCCGTCGCGCCGGGGCAGCTCCGCGCGCTCGGACGGCGCTCGCTCCCCTGGGCCATCGACGAGTCCCTCGAAGACGCCGCCGACCTCGCCTACGCCCTCACGCGCCGTCAAGCGGGAGGATGCTGCGCGGCGGTGATCAAGCCCGCGGTGCACGGCCTCCTCGGCGCGCTCGACCTCGGGCGGCGCGCGCACGCGGCGGGCCTCGGCGTGGTGGTGACGCACCTCTTCGACGGCCCCGTGGCCCTCGCCGCGGCCTGCGAGCTGGCGCTCTCGCTCGAGGCTCCGTGGGCCTGCGGACTCGACCGCCACGCGGGGCTCGCGGCGTGGCCGACGGTCGACGTCGCGCAGCGCCACGACCCGCGCTTCATCACCCCCGCGCGCGGCCCCGGGCTCGGGCTCGCGCGCCTCGACCCCGCCGTGCTTCGATGAGCGACCTCGACCGCCTCTCGGTGTTCTCTGCCGCCCGCGCGTGCCCCGACCGCGACGCGCTCGTGTGGGAGGGCGCGACGCTCTCGTACCGCGCGCTCGCCGACCGGGTCGCCCTCGCGTGCGAGGCCCTGCGGGCGCGCTCCGTGCTGCGCGGGAGCCGCGTGGCCGTGCGCGCCCACAACCACCCCGACGCGGTGGTGACGCTCCTCGCGCTGATGGAGCTCGACGCCACGGCGGTGCTCGTTCACCCGCGGCTCACCGACCTCGAGGCGCAGGCGCTGCTCGACGACGCCGAGCCCGACCTCGTACTCACGTCTCACAGCGAACACGCACCATCGTCCATGCGCGTCGCGGCCGCGCCGCGCGGCGCGGGCCACGACCCCGACGCCGTGCTCGCGATGCTCTACACCTCGGGCACCACGGGGCGCCCCAAGGGCGCGATGCTCTCGCGGCGCGCCTTCGCGGCGAGCGCCGACGCGAGCGCCGCCAACCTCGGATGGCGCGACGACGACCGCTGGCTCCTGTGCCTCCCGGTGTGTCACGTGGGGGGCTTCTCGGTGCTCACCCGCTGCGTCATGGCGCGGCGCTGCGTGGTGCTGCTCCCGCGCTTCGACGCCGCCGCGGTGCTCGCGGCGATCGCGCGCGAGCGCGCAACGATCCTGTCGGTGGTCCCCACGATGCTGGGCGCGCTCCTCGACGCCGACCACGACGGGGCCCTCGCGCGGCTGCGCGCCGTGCTCGTGGGGGGCGCGGCCACCTCGACGGCGCTGCGTGCGCGCTGCGCGTCGCGGCGCGTGCGGGCGCTCGCCACGTATGGGCTCACCGAGGCGTGCTCGCAGGTCACCACGCAGCGGCTCCCGCCCGAAGGGTCTCCCTTCGCGGTGGTCGAGGGCAGCGGACCGCCCCTCGCGGGCGTCGAGGTGTCGCTCCGCGATGAGGCCGGCGACGCGGTGCCGCCCGGCGCGGTCGGTCGCGTCTTCGTGCGCGGGCCGTCGGTGATGACGGGCTACTGGCGTCACCCGCCCCTCGCGGGCGCGTGGCTCGACACGGGCGACCTCGGATCGTTCGATGCCGAACGATCGCTGCACCTGCACGCGCGGCGCACCGACCTCATCGTGACGGGCGGCGAGAACGTGTACCCCGCCGAGGTCGAGCACGCGCTCGTGGAGCTCGACGGCGTCGCGGCGGCGATGGTCTTCGGCGTGCCCGACGACACCTGGGGGCACGTCGTGGCGGCCGCGATCGTTCGTAGCCGAACGATCGACGACGAGGCCGCGTGGCTGCGCGCGCTCAAGCCCGTCGTCGCCGCGCGGCTCGCGTCGCACAAGCGACCGCGGCGCGTGTGCGTGGTCGACGCGCTGCCGATGCGCGCGACGGGCAAGGTCGATCGCGCCGAAGGGGTGCGCGCCTTCGCCCCGAGGCTCGCGCCCTGGTGAGCTACCGCGCGCCGATGGCGGCGCCGGTGGCCGTCGCGAGGCGAATCGTGTCGGGGATGCCCACGCCGTCGTAGGCGCTGCCGATGGCGTGCAGGCCCGGCTCGCGCGCGAGCAGCGCGCGGATGGCCGCGACGCGCGCCGCGTGCCCCACCGACGGGAGCGGCGAGGTCTGCGTGAAGCGGTACACCCTTGTAAACAAGGGCTCTGCGCGAAAGTGCATGAGGCGCTCGAGGTCGACGCGGGCCTCGCTCACGAGCTCGCGGTCGTCGCGCGCGAGGGCGTCTTCGCGGCCCGCGCCGCCGAGAAAGCCGCGCATGAGCACGGAGCCGTCGGGCGCGCGGCCGGGCCACTTGCTCGACACCCACGTGCCGGCGAGGAGGCGCAGGCCCTCGCGCTTGGGCACCACGAAGCCCGTCGCGTCGAGCGCGTGCGGCACATCACCGCGCTTGTACGCGAAGAACACCGTCGCCGCCGACGTGTACGGAATGGCCCCGAGCGCGTCGGCGAGGGGCTTCGCCGCGCCCTCGACGAGGCGCCCCGCGGCGTGCGTCGCGAGGCCGAGCACCACGTCGTCGGCGGGCAGCACCGCGCCGCTCGCGAGCACGACCTCCCACGGCGACGCGCTCCCGCGGCGCACGCTGGCCGCGGGTGATTGCAAGCGCACCGAGCCTTCGGGGAGCGCGGCCACGAGCGCGTCGACGAGCGAGCCGACGCCGTCGCGCAGCGCCACGAAGGCCGACGGCGGCGCGTTGCCCCCGTGACGCGTGGGCACCGCGGCGCGGGCCGCGCGCACGATCGAGCGGTCGCGCTTCGCCATCTCGACGAGCTGCGGAAAGGTCGATCGGGCCGACAGCTTCCACGCGTCGCCGGCGTAGATGCCCGCGAGGAGGGGCTCGACGAAGGCCGCGACGGCCTCGCGACCGAGGCGCGCCTCGACGAGCTCGCCGATCGACACGTCGCCCGACACCTCGCGCATGCGCGGCATCACGAGGTCGGCCAGCACGCGCACCTTGGCGCCCCACGAGAGCATCGGCGAGCGGAGCACCGGCGCGAGCCTCGTCGGCACGCCGAGCACCACGCCGTCGGGCATGCGCGCGAGGCGCCCGCGGTGGGCCACATACACCCTGCGGTTGGCGGCGATGGTCTCGATGAGCTGATCGCCGAGCCCCAGCGCTTTGCAGAGGGCGACGCCCTCGGGCTTGGCCGCGACCCACGAGTCGGGCCCGCCGTCGATGAGAAAGCCCTCGTGCCGATCGGTGATGAGGTTGCCGCCGGCGCGCGCGCTGGCGTCGAGCACGGTCACGGTGAGGTCATGCCCCCCGGCGAGGGCTGCCTTGCGGGCTGTGTACGCGCTCACGAGCCCCGAGAGGCCCGCGCCCACGCACACGAGGCGTCGCGTCACGCGCGCTCCGTGAGCGTGTGCACGAGGTCGGCGAGGGCGCGCACGTTGTCGACGGGCGTCTCGGGGAGAATGCCGTGGCCGAGGTTGAAGATGTGCCCCTCGCGGCCCTTCACCGAGTTGAGAACGTCGGTGGCTTGACGGAGCATCACGTCGCGCGGCCCGAGGAGGAGCACCGGGTCGAGGTTGCCCTGCACGGCCACGTTGGCGCCGAGGCGATCCCACGCGGGGGCGAGCGGCGTGCGCCAGTCGACGCCGATCACGGTGCCGCCCGCGTCGCGCTGGTGCTCGAGCAGCGTGGCGGTGCCGGTGCCGAAGTGAATCACCGGCACGCCGCAGGTGGAGACCTCGGCGAGGATGCGCGCCACGTGGGGCTGCACGTAGGTGACGTAGTCTTGCGGCGAGAGCGCGCCCACCCACGAGTCGAAGAGCTGCACGGCCTGGGCGCCCGCGGCCACCTGGGCGACGAGGTACTTCGCCACCACGGTGGAGAGCTTCTCCATGAGGGCGTGCCACGACTCGGGCTCGCGGTACATGAGGGTCTTGGTCTTCACGAAGTGGGCGCTCTTGCCCCCCTCGACGAGGTAGCTCGCGAGGGTGAAGGGCGCGCCGGCGAAGCCGATGAGGGGCACGCGGCCGTTGAGCTCGCGGCGAATCAGCTTGAGCGACTCGAGCACGTACCCGAGGCCCTCGTGCGGGTCGCACACGCGGAGCGCGTCGATCTGCGCGCGCGTGCGGATGGGCTCGTGAATGACGGGCCCCTCGCCCGCGGCGAACTCGAAGGGCGCGCCCATGGGCTCGAGGGGGAGCAGAATGTCGGCGAAGAGAATGGCCGCGTCGACGG